>JBAQLW010000280.1:0-3703 GCA_049302175.1 Rectinemataceae bacterium | reverse complement strand
GGAAAAGAGAACCAGGGCAATGATGACGGGAATGAAACCCCAGTTGAGCCTCGAGCCTCGCGTGATTGATTCCAGGAAGGGGGACTTGAGTAGGGCCGACTCGGGAAAGAAAGCGGTCTTCACCCTGTCCTGCGAGCCGAAGATGTTGAGGATGACAAAATTGTTCAGATGAAGGGCTATGTAGTTCATCATGATCGAAACCGTGACTTCGTGCACGTTGAACCTGGCCTTGAGAAAGCCCGGCACAAGACCCCAGAGTGAGCCTGCCGCCGCCGAGGCCAGTATGACGAGGGGGAGATGAATGAACAGGGGCGCCTTGACGAGGAGGGCTACGGCCGTCGCCGCGAGCGAGCCGACCATGAGCTGCCCCTCGGCCCCGATGCTGAAGAGACCGGTGCGGGAGGCAAAAGCGAACGCGAGACCGGTGAGTATGATGGGCATGGCATTGATTATGAATTCCCCGACATAGCGCGGGTTGAAGGGCACATCGTTTATCATGTCGATGCCCGAGAAGCCTTTGAGCATGGCCGCGAACATCGCGATGGGCGATCGTCCCGTCGCCATGATGATGATCGAACCCAGGAGGAAACCCAGGAAAACGGCGATGAGGGGCAGGACAATTTTTTCTTTTCGCTTCGTCATGCTTGCCCTCCCTTGGGCGTCTTCCTCAGTGATCCCGACATCATCAATCCCAATTCGTTTTCGTTGGTCTCCGATGCTTCCACTATGCCGACTATTTCTCCGCCATAGATGACGGCGACTCTGTCCGAAACATCGATAATCTCGTCCAATTCCAGGGAGGCGAGGAGAATCGCCTTGCCTTTGTCCCGTTCGGCCACGATCCTCTGATGGATGTACTCGATGGCTCCGACATCGAGGCCACGCGTCGGCTGTGCGACGATGAAGACGTCGGGGGAGCGGTCGATCTCCCTGGCGACAATGGCTTTCTGCTGGTTGCCTCCCGACATGGATCGCGTCGGGGTCGCCCCGCCCTGGCCTGAGCGCACGTCGAATTCCTCAATGAGTCGCTCGGCGTTTTCCCGGATGATTTTCTTGTTGAGAACGCCCCAATTGGCATAGGGTTTCCGCAGGTAGCTGTGGATGACCAGATTTTCCGCGAGGCTGAAATCCAGGACAAGACCGTATCGCTGCCTGTCTTCGGGGATATGGCCCAGCCCCAAGTCTAGCCTCTGCTTGATGGGCATGCCGGCTATGTCGGTGCCGCGGAGGAAGATTCTCCCGCCTTCGCACTTGGTCAGTCCCGTTATTGCCTGAATGAGCTCAGTCTGGCCGTTCCCGTCGATGCCGCAGAGGCCGAGAATCTCGCCGGCCCTCACATCGAGGGAGAGCTTTTTGACGCCCAGGACACCCTTGCTGTTCCTGACATCGAGATCCTCGATACTGAGAAGCACGTCGCCGGGCTTGGCCTCTCCCTTCTCCACATGGAAGTTGACTTCCCTTCCTACCATCATCTCGGCCATCTTTTCTTCAGAAGTTTCGGCCACGGTAACGGTTCCGACGCATCGCCCTCTTCTCAGAACGGTGCAGGAGTCGGCGACTTCCTTGATTTCCTTCAGTTTATGGGTGATAAGGATGATGGTTTTGCCCTCTGCCACCAGTCGCCGCATGATCTGCATCAGTTCGTGGATTTCCTGTGGCGTGAGCACCGCCGTCGGCTCGTCGAAAATGAGTATTTCGGCGTCCCTGTAGAGCATTTTTAGGATTTCGACGCGCTGCTGCATGCCCACGGAAATATCCTCGATCCGAGCTCTCGGATCGACGGCCAGGCCATAGAGCCTGGATATGGATTCAACTTTTTTTTCCGCGCTCCCCGTATCGAGGAAAGGTCCCCTGTGCGGCTCCATGCCGAGAATGATGTTCTCCGTGACGGTAAAATTCTGCACAAGCTTGAAATGCTGATGGACCATGCCAATGCCGAGAGAAGTGGCTACGTTCGGGTCGCCTATCTGGACTTCTTTGCCTCTGAGCCTGATGGTGCCCGTTTCGGCTTTGTACAGACCGAAGAGAATGCTCATCAGGGTGGATTTTCCGGCGCCATTTTCTCCCAGGAGAGCATGGATGCTGTGCTCTTCCACCTGGAGGGTGATGTCATCGTTGGCTCTGATGCCCGGAAAGTCCTTGGTGATGTTGAGCATCTCGATGATGAATGCCACCGTTAGGCCCCCTGGATCAAGTATAATGGAGGGATTATAGCACGGAGAAAGTTTTAGGCGCTAGATCAAACCTTCCGCTGTTACGCCTTTCAGCTGCCCGTGCATGAAAAGGGCCGTCCGCGATCATCACGGACGGCCCTCATGCAAGCAGCGGATCCAAGGATTGGCTCCGGCCGCGGCGCCTTATTTACTTTGCGGGGATCTCCGATACTTTCAGTGTTCCTGCCTTTATCTTCGTGGCGAACTCCTTGACCTTGGCGACGATGTCGGCTGAGAGGTTGGGGTTCTTTTCGGGAATTCCCACGCCGTCGTTGGCGAGGGAGTATACCCTGGTCTGGCCGCCGGGGAACTTGCCTTCCATCGTGAGCTTGCAGACATCGTACGCAGCGACGTCAACGCGCTTCATCATTGAGGTGAGAACGGCGGATTTGTTGCCATAGAGACCATCGGCATACTGGTCTTTGTCGACGCCAATGCCCCAGCGGATGTCGCCCTTCTGCGAGCGTTCCTTGGCTTCCTTGATCATGCCGTTGCCCGTGCCGCCGGCCGCGTGGAAGATGATGTAGGCGCCCGCGTTGAACTGTTTCTGGGCGATGGCCTGGCCCTTGTCGGGAGCGGCGAAGTCGCCGGCATAGTCGACGAGGATGGTCATTGAGGGATCGACGGCCTTTACACCCTGCTCGAAGCCGGCCTGGAATTTCTCGATGAGGGGGAACTGCATGCCGCCGAGGAATCCGAGGATTTTCTTGCCATCGGCCTGGGCCTTGAGGGCGGCGGCAACGCCGACGAGGTAGGATCCCTCATGTTCGGCGAACACGGCGGAAGCGACGTTCGGCTTCGCGACGACGGAGTCGATGATGAGGAACTTGCGGGTTGGATTGAGGGTGGCCACGTCGCCCATGGCTTTGTCGAAGAGGAATCCGGGGGCGATGATAAGGTTGAGTCCTTCATCGGCGAAGGTGGAGAGATTCGGCACGTAGTCGGCTTCGGCAGAGGACTGGAGGTACTTGTAGTTGGCCTTGGCCAGCTTGTTGTCCTGGGCGAACTTGACGATGCCTTCCCATGTGCCCTGGTTGAACGATTTGTCGTCTATGCCGCCGACATCGGTGACAAGCCCGACTTTAAACTGTGCAAAAGCGGGAGCCGCCACCAGGGCGACGATCAGAAGCGCAAACAGTGCTTTTTTCATTCAAAATCCTCCCTTGAAACAGTGAAACGCTTAATGTCCGGCCTCAGAGGCCGGCATTGAGCGTAGAGTCAATAGTAAAGCGAGGGGCCTCTATTGTCAACTTTTTTTTGGTTTTGAGATTATCAATCATCTCTGTCCGCGACGATGGAAACGCCGGCCGAGGCGCCTATCCTGTCGGCTCCAGCCCTGAGCATCGCCAGGGCATCGGCTCGCGTCCTGATGCCGCCCGAAGCCTTGATCTTCATGGCCCCACCGACCGTGGCGCGCATCAGCGCCACATCGTCGAGGGTGGCCCCGCCCGTGCCGAAGCCCGTGCTCGTCTTGACGAAATCGGCGCCAG
>JBAQLW010000279.1:0-1714 GCA_049302175.1 Rectinemataceae bacterium | reverse complement strand
ACACAAGGCTAAAGACCTGGTCGAGCATCTGCCGGACAAAGCGAAAGTGTTTCCTACCGCGCAGAGCAGTATTCAGTTTGAACTGGATTATCTGCCGGGTAAGTACTTGGAAATTGAAGTGTTCCCCGATTCCTACTCGATCTTCTTCGAGTCTGATTCTTCCCGGGAAGATAAGGATCAAGTGGGCTATGATGCGATTCTTGAGCGAATAAAGGCGTACGATGCGCGCTGAATTCTACCCCGAAGAGAAATTATACAGAAAAATTCGACCTCTGGAGGCCTTCTGGGATCAAGAGAGGAACCGTCCTACTTCGGGCGCTTTCAAGGATAAACGAGGTCTCTCGGTCGACAGGCAGGGCGAAAGGGATGAACGGGACGTTATTCAGACGCTTGATAAACATCTCCCGCAGGAAGGAACCATTGTTTCCGTATCGCATCAGCAATGCGTCAATATTGAAATCGCAGTGGTGTACCTGCCGATTCCCGAGAATGTCTACCATTCCGAATTGCATGATTCGCCTCTATGCGTTCCTCTCTCCAGAATTAAAGCAAAAAGGCTCTCGGAAATTGTTAATATTTTCGGGGTCTGACCCCATTTGTTAACTTTTCCACCCTGGGGCTTGTGCAGCTGGCTAAATTGCCCGAGGCGAATGCCGCCCGCGCAGGCAGCGTGGCTCGGTATTTTTTTAGGCTGGATGCGATGAAGGAATTCTTGAGCGTTCCGTTCCGCCATTACGATAGGGGAACTCCTACCTACCATATAATGCCGGTTCTTCTTTCCATTCCAAGGAAATCGATAGGGCCGCGCTCATCGAGCGGATGAAGGAGGATGGAATCCAGACTTCCATCCACTATCCTTCGATACAGAGCTTCACCGCGTACAAGGACAGGGTCGGCCCGACGCCCAAGAGCCAGTACATCAGCGCCCACGAACTCACGCTTCCCCTCTACAAAAGGGGGATATCATGAGAAGAATCGAAAGCCAGTGAGGATTCGCTGACTTGCGGTATTGTCCGGTGGAGGTATCATACAAAGAAACGGAATCGACGGACAAAAGATGAAGGCTGGGGGTCAGACTGGGATACGTGTAAGCGTAAGCCCTTACGGGGATTAGCCAGCCTTCACCGGACGATCTAATGGGGCCGAGCTGTTAAGCACGGAAACCCGAATAGAGGACTGGGAGCCGCCCGATCCATTTCTGTCGATACCGCCACCTTTACGGAAGGAGGACCGATGTACAACGAGTTTATCGGTGTTGATCTCCATTCCACGCAAGTCACGGTGCACCGGATCATTGTCGGCGAAAGAGGGGAGATAGAGCGCAAGAAGAGTCAGTACCCGATGGAACTGATGGAAACACACTTCATTGCGTCACTGCACCAAGGCTGCGCCGTCTGCGTGGAGGCTGGCTCTGGGTCGCATATGCTGGCGCGGATGATAGTCGCGGCAGGAGCTCGCGCTTTTGTCGTGAACCCTTTGAATCTGCCACAGATCTTCCTGACGGCGAAAAAGACGGACAGCATCGACGCAAAGAAGCTGGCTGATTGTCTGAAGCAGCATCTTGAAAACAAGGATCCCAACGACGGTTTTCCTGAAGTCACGGTTGCCGACGAGGACACGCAGCGACTGCGGATGCTCATCAGCCAATACCAGCGAGTGAACGCTGATATGATAGCCCTCAAGAACAATCTCTATGCATTGTTCCGACAGTGGC
>JBAQLW010000278.1:0-1577 GCA_049302175.1 Rectinemataceae bacterium | reverse complement strand
GCCTCAACGTCATCCGCCTCATGAGGGAACTCTGCCCGGCGATAAAGCTAGGAATCCTGCTCTATTCCAATGGGGAATCAAGGATAGACCGATGGATGGGAAACAAGCGCCTGAAATCGATGGATTCCGGCGAAAAACCCGTGCTTTTCATCAGGACGATGACGATGGGTGACGAAACGATAGGGAAGCTCCAGATTAGCTATACGGAGATTTCAACCATGGATCTGTCCGAGCTTTTCGCTCCCTTTGCCAACCACATGGAAGCGGCCCTCCAGAGAATGATCTCACAGGTAAAAATCTCGGCCCAGATAAGGAATATTTCATTCCTGAAGCTAATCAGCCGTACGATAAGCCCTGATATGAACTTCGAGTCCGTGATGGACCCCCTGCTTGAGCAAATAAGGGGATTTCTAAACTGCGACGCTATCAGCCTGTATATGAAAGATAAGGATGGCGAGCATCTCTCCTGCCGGGCTCAGAACGGCTTCAGGACAGGTCTTGTGGAAAACGCGAAAATCGCTTTCGGCCAGCCCAATGTCGGTCTCGCCGCCCTCGAACAGAGGATAGTTTCCGTCCCCGCTTTTACAGGGAGGGTGGAAGACAAAGCGTTTGCAACACTCATTACCGAGGAGAAGTTTGTCGCCCAACATTGCGCGCCCATCATCATCGCCGGCAAGACGGTGGGAGTCCTCGAAGTTTTCCAGCGAGAGGCTTTCAGCCCCAGTCAGGACTGGCTTATCCTCTTTGACGCGATCGCCATGCAGACCGGCCTCGCCCTCGACTACAACTCGATCTATTTCGACCTCCAGAAAGCCTACCTGGATCTGGAGCTCTCCTACCAAGCCACGATAGAAGGCTGGTCATCGGCGATCGACTTCAGGGACGAGGAGACGGAAGGCCATTCCAGGCGGGTCGCCGCCCTCACGATAGCCCTTGCCGCGAAGCTGGGCGCCTCCAAAGATGAAATCACCTTCATCCAACACGGCGCCCTCCTCCACGACGTTGGGAAGATAGGCATCCCGGACAGCATACTGAAAAAATCCGGCCCGCTCGACGAAAAAGAATGGATGCTCATGCGACGGCATCCCTATATCGCCAATGAAATGCTCGCTGGCATACCCTATCTCAAGCCCAGCCTGGACATACCCCTCTACCATCATGAGCGATGGGACGGCAGCGGCTATCCCGAAGGCTTGAAAGGCGAAACCATACCCTTCGCCGCCAGGTTATTCGCCATCATCGATGTCTTCGACGCCTTGACCAGCGACAGGCCTTACCGCAAGGCATGGACTAAAGAAGCCGCTTTGCTGTATATCCATGACCAAGCCGACAAGCTCTTTGATCCCAAGCTCTCGGCCTCATTCCTCGACATGATGAAAGGCGGAGATCGGTGAAGGAAATCCCCGCAAGCAAAAAGATTGAGGCCGCGACACCAGCCTTCATATTCCTGGCTGTCATCTACGCGGCGATGCTCATCATATCCAATATCACCGTCGTAAAGCTCATCAGAGTGGGACCATTCCTGCTCACGGCGGCTTTTTTCACCTATCCTCTCGTCTATGTCATCTCGGACATAA
>JBAQLW010000277.1:0-4118 GCA_049302175.1 Rectinemataceae bacterium | reverse complement strand
CAAGAATCGCTTCCATTGCTCTCTCCTTTTCAAGAATACCTTGTATTGCATAATATAAGTTATCGCAATTTGTTTTTCAATAGTCTTGGTAATTTTTTTGACTTTATTGTTTTTTTTCGACAGTGGCGTCAAAGACGCCGCAACCATTGACCGCCTGAGCCGCATCGGCAACAATGGCTTTTGTGCATAGCGACGCTCACCTCCATCTCGTCGACCTCTTTGAAAGGGATCCCGGTTTTGCCTCGCTCGTGCCTGGCCCAGACTGGCGCGGAGCTGTCGTGTCGCACGACATAGGGGAGTTCGCCCGATCGGAGGCGCTGAGGGCTGAGCTCCCGCCGACAATCGCCGGCTTCGGCATACATCCCCAGGGGATACGGTCGGATACGGCTGACTTCCTTTCCGCCCTGGCTGCCGAAGGTAGAATAGGATTCATAGGCGAAGCGGGATTTGATTTCTTCGGCGATAGGCCGGAGCGCGTCCGCAACGACGAAAACCTCGCGCGGCAAAGGCAAGCTTTCGAGTTCCAGCTCTCCCTGGCGATCGGCAAAGGCTTGCCCCTTCTCGTGCATTCGAGGAAGGCTATGGATATCCTCCTGGGCTATGGCCCGGAGATGAAGCGCCTTCCCGCCCTGATTTTCCACGGTTGGCCTGGGAGGGCACAGGACGCCTTGGCATTTCTGGGAAAAGGCGTTCCGGCGTATTTTTCCTTTGGCACAACCCTGCTCAGATCGGCGAAGCACGCAATAGAAACCTGCAGGGCCATCCCCGAAGACAGAATACTCTCCGAAACGGACGCTCCATGGCAGCCTCCGGCCGGGGTGACATGGTCGAGGCCTGACCTCATAATCGCTGTCGCCGATACTCTCGCGGCCATCAGGAAGGTCGATCCAGCCTCGATGCGGCAACTTCTGCGGTCAAATTTCGACGAGGCTTTCCGCCTCAAAAGGAAAGGAAATGGCTGAGGGGCATCGCTTCAGCGACAGGATGGAAATACTCGTCGGGGAAGCGGGGATTTCTTCCCTGGCTTCGGCGAGCGTCGCCGTCTACGGCTTGGGCGGCGTGGGGGCTGCCTGCGCCATGGATCTCGTGCGCGCCGGGGTAGGACACCTGCGCGTGATCGACTTTGACAGGGTCGATCCGACCAATCTCAACAGGCTCTATTTCGGCTATGCCTCCACGGTGGGAATGGCCAAGACGGAAGCATTTATTCGTTTTGCCCTGGAAGTGAATCCGGCGGTCTCGATACAGGCCGAGAGGATTTTCTTCGGCGGGGAGGATGCCCATACGGTTGTGGACGATCGATGCGGCTACCATGCCGACTGCGTCGACTCCCTCAACGCTAAGGTGAGCCTCATCGCCGAACTCTGTGGACGCGGGCTGCCTTTCATCTCGAGCATGGGGACGGCGGGCAGACTCGCCCCAGAGCGATTGAGGCTCGGAAGCATCAGGCAGACATCGGGCTGCCCGCTCGCGAAAAGCGTGCGCACGAGGCTGAAGTCCAGGGGCGTCTATACCGATTTTCCCGTCGTCTGGTCGGACGAGGCGCCCGTGAAGCCGGTGCTTCCGGCGAGCGACCCCGCCGAAACGGCCGCTGAAACAGCCGCCGAGGCTGCGACTTCTACCGGGGAGGAAACCCACCAGGTTGATCCGGCCAGACCCAAGGGGAGGCAGCGCATGGTGCAGGGCTCGAGTCCCTTCGTTCCCCAGGTCGCCGGCCACATCATGGCGAGTTGGATTGTACGCCGGATCCTGGAAGGTTTGCCGTCCACACCCCCGCGATGATAACGATGGCGCCCAGGCCCTGCAGAAGGTCGAAGCTTTCCTTGCGGATCAGGACGCCGGCAGCCACCGTTATCACGGTGACGAGGTTGGTGAAAACCGCGCTCTGCGAAGCTTTGAGTCGCGTGAGGGTATAATTCATGAAGAAAAAAGCGAGTATGGAAGAGAGGATGCCCAGGTAGGCGATCGAAGGCCACACGGAGGAGGCGCGGGCCCAGAGCGATCCGGATGACAGGGGATCGGCCGCTGGCCATAAGGATTTGACGAGGACTATGCAGCCAAACACCAATGCTCCAGCCCACATCATGACAAAGGTGCGCTCGAAATCGCTGAACTGGCGGGAAGCCTTGCGCGAGAACACGTTGAACAAAGCCGCGCTGAACATGGAGCCGATCAGGAAGAGGGCGCCGCGCAGGGTCCCCTCACCCCCGCCCTGGGCACTCGAACCCGCAAGGACGACGATGGCTACTCCCGCTATAGAGAGCCCCAAGCCCAAGGACTGCAGGGGCGTCGTTTTTTCCTTGAGCGTGAAGACGCCTAGTATGGCGACGACGGCGGGCAATGCCCCGAGGATGATGCCCGCCGTGCTGGTGGCCGATTCCCTCACGCCATAGGTTTCGAAGATAAAATACAGCACCGGCTGGAAAAGGCATGTGAGGAGAAGTAGGGCAGGCTTCTTGCCCCTGTAATCGAGCTTCACCAGCCTCACCGCCACGAGGAGGCTCATGACGACGGCGGCGAGGAGAAACCGCGCGAAAACGAGTTCCATCGGATCGAGAATATCGAGGGCGTCCTTGGTGACAAGGAAGGAAAAGCCGAAAATCGTCGCGTAGCCTACGCCGGCGGCGATGGACAGTGTCCGGTTCATGGAGGCGACAGTAGCACCCCTGCGCGCTTGTGGCAATCGGCAAGAGAGCGAATGCGGAGGCGGAATGTTTGGGTGCTGCATCGATCGCCGACTCGTGCTATAGTCCAAGAAGAGGTGGATCGATGGACGAGAGCGTAGAAGCCTTCTGGGCCGGTTTCGAAAGGGAAACGGGCGAAAAAGTGCTCTGCAGGACGATGGGGCAGTATTTTCCCTCGCCCAAGGACAGAAGCGACTGGGGACTCCTCGTCCTCTCGCCGACAGGGCTCCGATTCAGGAAGACGCCGGGCGAAAACTGGTTCGCGTCGATGTTCAAAGCCTCCGCTCCATCGGTTTCCGCCAGAAGCGAGGACGATCTCTTCATCCCTTATGCTTCCATCGCCAAGCTCACCCTTCCGTCCCGGAAATTCCTCGACGTCCTCTTCGGCACACCGTTCAGCGCCTTCACAATCTCTTACCGCCACGATGGGCAGGATAAGGAAGCGCGCTTCGCCGCCGACCCAAAGAGCGACATTCTCGCCAGGCTGCGCGCGTCGCTGCAGGAAAAATGACGGATATCGCCGCCACATTGAACCACGCCGGCGTTCCCTGCTGGGAATATGGCCTCACCGCTGTCGACGCCTATTGTGGCCATGTCATGAAGAGCCCGATAGGTTTCTATCTCGTGGAAGGCAGCATCGTCGATCTCGCCAGGAATTTCGAAAACCTCGAATACCCTTCCCTGCCCTACGCCGATGCCAGCCTCGGAACCGAGGCTGGGGACTTAGAAGCCCGCTTTCTCTGCGTGGAAAACCTGCGCGAGAAAAGCCTGGGATCATTGGCCCTCACCGATTTCCGAAGGAATCCCCTCGATGGCCGTTTCCATGATCCGCGGGACCTCTATCCACTCCTGAAGGACAGGATTTTCGATCCCGGAAGCGAGGGAGGCGAAAACGCACTTTTCGAAACCGCGCTCTATCTCTCCAGGCTTCAATCCGCCCCGGCGATGTCGATAAAGGTCCCGCCCCCGCCAACATCGGCCGCGCCGCTCTGGCAGAAGGACCTGCTCTCCCTCATACTTCAGGGCGAGCGCTCGGCCGCCGCCTTCGATTTTCTGAAGGATTCAGGCTTCATCAAGAAGTATTGGACTGACCTGGATGCTCTCCTCCTCGTCGATCACGCCAAGGACTGCCACCCTGAGGGCGGCGGCTGGTCCCACACCATGGAGGCGCTGGGCTACAGAAAATCGCGGGATCTCACCGTATCACTCGCGATTCTCCTCCACGATATCGGCAAGCCGCATTCGGCGTCGAGTGAGGGCCGCCGCTTCGACAGGCATGCTGAAATCGGCGCCAGGCTGGCCGCGCGGTTCCTCCGTTCCCTGGGCTTTTCAAGCAGGATCACGGACGATGTCGCCTTCATGATACGCTGGCACATGCTGCCCGCCGCCCTGCCCCGCATCCCCATCTCCAGGGTGAGCGATGTTGTCCTGGAC
>JBAQLW010000276.1:0-3781 GCA_049302175.1 Rectinemataceae bacterium | reverse complement strand
GTCCTGAATACATTGGGACTATCTCATTAGGACTTCCAAACCAAAGCGAGCAGAGGAAGGTTGTTTCTTATCTCAACCGCGAAACCGCCAAAATCGACGCACTTGTCGCCAAGGTTGAGCGCGCCGTCGAGCTTCTCAAGGAATATCGCATAGCGCTGATCTCGGCGGCGGTGACAGGCAAGATCGACCTGCGGGAGGAATCCGCATGAATCCCGATATCTCAGAGAGATGCTTCGAGGCCGACATCGAGCAGGCTCTCCTGCGCTGCGGCCCGGACGCTGCGACGAGCGATCCTGAGATGAGCCGCGATGGAGAACCGAGTTTTGGCGAATTTACTCCAGGCGGCTACCATAGGCGGCGGCCGGAGGATTATGAACGCGGGCTTTGCCTCATTCCAAATGACCTTTACGATTTCGTGCTCACCTCCCAGCCGAAAGAATGGGCCAGATACAAGGGACAGCACGGCGAATCCGCGAAAGCGAAGCTCGTTGACCGCGTGGCGTCGGAGATCGCGCGCTCAGGAACGTTGAGCGTTCTCAGGCAGGGCGTCAAGGATACAGGAGTCCACTTCAAGCTCGCCTATTTCAAGCCCGCGAGCGGACTCAACGAAGAGACCAGCCGCCTCTACCGGGCGAATCTCTTTTCCGTCATTCGCCAGCTGCGCTTCAGCAGTAAAAGCGAGGAGAGCGTCGACCTCGGGATCTTTCTTAACGGCATTCCCCTTTTCACCGCTGAACTGAAAAACCCGATAACAAGGCAGAACGTCGAGGATGCGAGGCGCCAATATATTGAACGCGATCCCCGCGAACCTTTCTTCGCGTATGGCCGCTGCCTCGCCCATTTCGCCGTCGATCCCAACTGGGTCTTCGTGACGACGCGCGTGTCCCGCGAAAATACGCGCTTTCTCCCCTTCAATCGCGGCCGCGATGGGGGAGCTGGCAATCCTCCCGTTCCGCCGACTCGTTCGGGTTACCCGACCTCCTATCTCTGGGAGGAAACGTGGGCGCGAGATTCGGTGCTCGAGCTGACGAGGCAGTTCATCCAGGAAGTCGAGGTCGTCGATGACCGGGGCCGGAAGACAGGCGAGCGCTTCATCCTCTTTCCGCGCTACCAACAGCTCGACTGCGTGCGAGCCCTCGTCGCTGACGCGCGCACGCGCGGTACCGGGCGCAAATACCTGATCCAGCACTCCGCGGGTTCGGGAAAGAGCTATACGATCGCCTGGCTTGCCCATCGGCTCTCGATTCTCCATGGCCTGGACAACGAGCGTGTTTTCGACTCGATCATCGTCATTACGGATCGGCGCCAGCTCGATCGCCAGCTTCAATCCACCGTGAGGCAGTTCGAACAGACCCTTGGAACGGTGGAGAACATCGAGCACACGTCGCGCCAGCTCAAGGCCGCCTTGGAAGACGGCAAGACCATCATCGTCTCCACCTTGCAGAAGTTCCCCGTGATCGCCAAGGAGATCGGCGAACTTCCAGGCAAGCGGTTCGCGCTAATCATCGACGAAGCGCACTCCTCCCAATCGGGCGAGAGCTCGAAGAGCCTCAAAGAAGTGCTCGCCGCGCGGGGCGACGACCAGGCAAGCCTGGCGGCTGCGGAAGCCGAGGAGTCGAAGGCGCAGAGCGAGGAAGACGAGATCAACGATCGAGCCCTGGAAGCCGCGGAGAAACGTGTAGGCTCGCCCAATATCTCGACGTTCGCCTTTACGGCGACTCCCAAGAACAAGACCTTCGAGCTTTTCGGCGTGAAGCAGCCCGATGGAAGCTATAAGCCCTTCCACCTCTACAGCATGCGTCAGGCGATTGAAGAGGGCTTCATCCTCGATGTTCTCGAGAATTACACGACCTACAAGGCTTATTGGAAGCTCCTGAAGACAATAGAGGCAGACCCGCGCTACGAGAAGAACAAGGCGGAATACCTGCTTAAGGCCTTCGTCGACCTCTCCGAACACGCGATTGGCGAGAAGGTCCGCGTCATGGTGGAGCACTTCGCCGCGAGCGTGCAGGGCGAGATTGGCGGAAAAGCCAAGGCCATGATCGTGACAAGATCCCGGCTTCACGCGGTGCGCTACAAGCTCCTCATGGACAAGTACCTGGAAAAGTCAGGGTATCCTTTCAAGGCGCTCGTCGCCTTTTCCGGCAAAGTCAAAGATGGCGGCAAGGATTACACCGAGACCGGCATGAACGGCTTTCCTGAAACCCAAACGGCAAAAACTTTTGAGCATTCGGAATACCGTTTCCTCGTCGTCGCCAATAAGTTCCAGACCGGTTTTGACCAACCCCTTCTCCATACGATGTATGTCGACAAGAAGCTCGGCGGCGTCGGTGCGGTGCAGACGCTTTCGCGACTCAATCGAACTTATCCAAGCAAGAGGGGGACAATGGTCCTCGATTTCGCCAACGAGGCCGAGGATATAGCGAAAGCTTTTCAACCTTACTACGAATCGACGACACTCGAGGAAGGCACCGACCCGAACCTGCTCTACGAGCTTGAAGCGGATCTGTTCAAGTACCCTGTCTTCGACCGGAATGACATAGAGTCCTTCGCGAAGGTCTACTTCATCGAATCGGCCGCTCTCGACAGGCTCTACGCGGCGCAGGCTCCTGTCTTGGCGCGCTTTAGCGCCATGGAACGCGACGAAAGGGACAAATTCAAGGCCGCGCTTACGGATTATGTGAGGCTTTACTCTTTCCTGTCCCAGGTTGTCCCCTTCGCGGACGCGAGCCTCGAGAAGCTTTACGCTTTCGCGCGCATCCTAAGGCGTCAAATCAAGGATGAATTGACCGGGCTTCCCCTCGAGATCCGGCAAAATATCGATATGGAATCCTACCGGCTCAAGCTTACAGGCAGCGAGGCTATTCGGCTAAGCCGCGGAAAAGGACTCATCATGCCAAAGAAGGCGAAGGACCCCGCTCGCCAGGAGCCAGAGGAACTTGAAGCTCTCTCGCGCATCATCGCGGAACTCAATGAGCGCTTTGGGCTCGACCTCGGACCAGAGCATCGCGTTACCATTGGCAGGATGCTGGAGCGCCTCGACGGTGATGCCTCCCTTGCCGCGGCTTCTCGGGTTAACACGAGGGAGAATGTCCGCCTAACCTTCGACCAGAAAGTTGAGGATGCGATCCAGGATATCGTTGATACCAACTTTAACCTCTATAAGCGCATTACCGACGATCCGGCATTCGGGGAAGCGATCAAGAGCTTCCTCTTCGACCAATATCTTCGCTCCCATCGGAGCGCTGAGGAACTCATCAAGCAAGGCGAGTCGAAGACGTTGGAATTCAAGTCGACGCTCCGCTGGAATCTTAAGCAAAACAAAAAAGATGACGAAGCTATAACGCACGCGGTGCTCAAGACTATCGCGGCTTTCCTGAATACGGAAGGCGGCGACCTCCTCATAGGCGTAGCTGACGACAAGTCGATCGTCGGAATCGAGGTCGACCGCTTTGAGAACGACGATAAATTCATGCTGCACCTATCCCAGTGCGTGCGAAACGGACTGGGAGAACGAGCGGGCACCTGCATCGATCCTCGTATCCAGATGGCTGGAGGAAGGGCCATCTGCGTGGTCGCCTGCCAGCGAAGTCCTGAGCCGGTATTCCTAAGCTGGAAAAAAATGGAGAAGAGCTCAGACGGTGACTTTTTCGTCCGCTCGGGGCCGGGCACCATCCGTTTGGAGCCTGAAAGCGCAAAGGAATACATTCATACAAGGTTCAGGCCGCTGTAAACTATAGTGTTGCGCTTCTGATTGGTCAGTATTCCATTTCCCCCATAC
>JBAQLW010000275.1:0-1536 GCA_049302175.1 Rectinemataceae bacterium | reverse complement strand
GGCTTCGAGCTCTTCGTCGACGTCAAGGAACTCGTCGACACGGCCAAGCTTGTCGCCAAGCTCGACAAGGATATCCTGAAGGAATCGGCGTTTGTCGCCAAGGTTCAGGCCAAGCTGGCTAATCAGGCTTTCGTCGCCTCGGCTCCAGCGGAGATCGTCGCGCAGGAAAGGCAGAAAGGCGCGGAGGCCGAATCGAAAGTGGCGAAGCTTCGTCATTACATCGAGGAGCTCTCATGAATTCCGACGGGAGCGCGGGCATTCCCTTTTGCACGAGGGATTTTTCAGGCAGCCCGAACTCCAGTCTCCCGCTGCGTTCGGAAGGCGTCCCCATGGATGAGGACGCGATGCTCAGACTCAAGAACATGCACCTCGCGCCCTATATCCAGCTCGCCACCGGCCTCATCGGCAAGCTGAGAAGGAGCGGGGGCAACATGTTCAGGCATCAGCTCGACACGATGGCCATCCTGATGGACTATGGCTACATCGATTCCGTGCTCCTCAAGGCATCGCTTATCCATGACCTCATCGAGGACGTGCCGGAGATCGACAGGGACTGCATCCTCTCCATAGACGACGAATCGGCGGGCGTTTACAGGCTCGTGCTGGAAGTGACGCGCCGCCCCATCGAAAACAAGGTGGATTTCCTCGCGCGGATAAGGGATTTCGGCTCCATGCGGGCCAAGGTCCTGAAATCGGCCGACAGGATCTCCAACATGATCAGCCTCGGCTATGTCACCGACATCAGCTTCGTCAAAAGATACACGGATGAGACCGAGGACCACGTATTCCCCATAACCCGGCTGGCTGACCCCCGCATGCTCGCCGAACTCGAAAGTCTCGTCGACACAAGGCGCGAATACCTGGCGCGCAGGTTCGAAATCTGAGGAAAACAATGCCCAAGGAGCAGAATATGGAAAGACAATGGACTTCGGCAGAGATCGCGGCCACGATCGACCACACTCTTCTCAAGGCTACCGCCACGGAGGATGCGGTGAAGACGCTTTGCGCCGAGGCGAGAACCCACCGATTCGCTAGCGTCTGCGTCAACCCCGGGTGGGTGACGCTCTGCATCGCCGAGCTCGCGGGTTCCGACATTCCGGTATGCACGGTGATAGGTTTTCCCCTCGGCGCCAACACCAGCGAGATAAAAGCCGCCGAGGCCAGCCTCGCCGTCAAGCAAGGCGCCGGCGAAATCGACATGGTCATCAATATCGGCAAGGCCAAGACCGGCGACTGGAAGGGCGTCCAGGAGGACATCGCCGCCGTCGTGAAGGCTTCGAAGCCGCGGATCGTGAAAGTGATCATCGAGACTTGTTACCTCAACAACGAGGAAAAAGTGAAGGCCTGCAAGGCCGCCATGGCCGCTGGCGCCGATTTCGTCAAGACGAGCACGGGCTTCGGCACGGGCGGGGCGACCACCGAGGACGTGGCCCTCATGCGCTCGGCCGTAGGTCCTTCCGTCAAAATAAAGGCTTCGGGCGGCATCAGGACGCGAGCCGATGCCCTGGCGATGCTCAGGGCTGGAGCCGACAGGAT
>JBAQLW010000274.1:0-2262 GCA_049302175.1 Rectinemataceae bacterium | reverse complement strand
GTTCTTGGGTTTGCCCTTCTTCACGCGCTTAGAAGCGGTGAGTAGAACGATCTTGCCCGCGCGGGCTGCGGGCTTTCGCTTCGAGAGGACGACGATGACGCCCGCCGCCGTGGTGTTGTAGAAGAGGTTGTCGGGCAGGAGGATGACGCCGTCGATGAGGTCGCGGTCGACGAACCACTTGCGGATGGTCTTCTCTTTGTCCTCGTTCTTCGAACCCGAGCCGCGCGTCAGGGCGCCCGTGTCGAGGACGATGGCCGCGCGGCCACGCTCGTTCATGCAGGCGTAGCAGTGCTGGAGCCAGGCCCAGTCGCCCTTGCCGCTTGTGGCGCCGCCAGCGGCGCGGAAGCGGTCGAAGGGATCGTTGGCAAAAATATCGGGATTGAAGGGCTGGTTCCACATGGGGTTGGCCACGACAATGTCGTGGGTCTGAATGAGTCCCTTCGGCGTTTTGAACTTGGGGTTGAGCATGGTGTCGCCGCGGGCGACCTTCATCTCCATGTCGTGGATGATGCCATTCATGCAGGCTACCGCGTAGCTTTCGGCCTGGAGTTCCTGGCCTGTGAGCTTCAGGGGGATCTTGCTTGTGGGGTCAAGCTCGCGGGCGACGAGCTGGAGCTTGACGAGGAGGCCGCCAGAGCCGCAGGCGAAGTCGTGGCAACTGTCGCCGGGGCGTGGGCGCATGATGTAAGCCATAAGGAACCCGACCTCGGTAGGCGTGAAAAACTCGCCCGCGCTCTGGCCCGAGCCTTCGGCGAATTTTCGCAGGAGATACTCGTAGGCGCGGCCGAGAAAATCGGGCTGCACGTCGGCGAGGCCCAGGCGGTAACGAGGATCGGAGTAGGTCTCTACGACAGCCCTCAGCTTGGCGGGATTGATGTCTCTCTCACCCGATCGCTCCGCGGCGAAATCCACCGTGTCGATGACCCCCGAGAGGCTGGGGTTGTGCTTGACGATGGCGCGCGTCGCCATGGTGAGATGCTGGCCGACATCCTTGGGCGCCGTCGACTGCGGGGGATCGCTATTGTCCATAGGCCATTCGTAGCGCTCGATGCCGCGCAACACCGCCCATCGGGCCTCGGGCGGGATGTAGAAGCGGATGAGCGAATGGTCGGATTCGGCTGTTTCGAGAGCGATCTTCTTGTCCCCGAACTCTTCGGCGAGCCTGTCGATCTCATCGTCGAAGACGTCGGAAAGGCGTTTTATGAAGAGAAGGGGGAGAAGGTAATCCTTGAATTTGGGCGCGTCTTTCTCGCCTCTGATAGAGCAGGCCGCATCCCAAAGCATCTGCTCCATGGACTTCGTCGAAGGTTCCGCGGATTTTGCGCGCCGTCCCCGGCGAGGCACTTTGGACCCCGGGCTGGCATCAATTCCGGCGCCCGTATCGATCCCTGCTTCAACAGCAAGAGCCGCGATCGCATCCATCGCCGCTTTCTGCGGCTTGGTCAGACCGCCTTCCCAGCGGTTGACCGTGGCGAATGACACGCCCAATGTAACGCCAAGCTGTTCCTGGGTGAGGCCGAGTTTGTCCCGAATATACCGAAGCGCTGTTGGAATGTCGTCAATATCTGTCATATTTGCAATATATGTTATACTATTTGCTATGTCAACAATTTTTTTACTACCAATGAATACAATAACAATAATGAGGTATAGATTGTTTCGCAAGTATTTTCTTGATATGTGGATAAAAGTGTGTAATATTATGTGTACAAGGAATTCCTATGGTACGACGAAATATAATTCTTTCGGATAGTCTCGACAGGAGCCTCGGCGAAGCCGCTACCCTGCTCGGTGAAAAAAAGAGCGGTATCGTCACCAAGGCTTTGGCCCAGTATCTCGATCGACTGGATCTCTTGATAGCCCATGAGAGAGCGTCGGAATACGAAGCGAATCCCGAATCGTCGCTCAGCGCCGATGAGTTGCGGCGCAGATTGGACCTGTAGTGTCCTGGTTGCTGCGCTTTTCTTCGGGTGTCGAGAAGGATCTGCGCAGAATAGATCACCATGAGTCCCGTTTCATCCTCCATAGCCTCGAACAGTTCGCTAGCGATTTTAGCGAGCGCTATGAGTATGAGCTGATGAGATGCAGCAAGGTGAAGGCATTGTCGGGTGAATGGGACGGCTACTATCGTCTGCGCCTGAGAAGCTATCGAGCTATCTACAAGAAATACAACGAAACGCTGGTCATCCTAGTCGTCAGCATCGCTCATCGCAAGGATGTATATCGCTAGTACGCATAATTCCGCCATACCCAATTCTTATC
>JBAQLW010000273.1:0-8562 GCA_049302175.1 Rectinemataceae bacterium | reverse complement strand
GTATCTACCCTTGTGGAATATCTAGATGAAATTGGCTTCGGATTGGAGCTCCGGGTTTATCCTAAGGGCTCAATTGGGACGACTCAAGGCGAAATCTTGCTTAAGGTATGAGGCTTGCTTTGCAGCCCTTGCTCTGGGAAAATGAAGATTCGGAGGAATTATGGACAAACATGGAATCGCGGCGCTGATCGCCGAACTCACATCGAAAAAAATCTCCATGATGGGCAAGGACTTCCTTCTCACCTGGGAGAAGTCCAGGGATGAACTGGATACCACCTTCCTCGTCGCCGACATCCTGCGGGGGATGAGGGACAACAACATCAGCCCAAGGATTTGGGATTCAGGCATCGCCGTCTCCAATTTCCGCGACAACTCTACGCGCACCCGCTTCTCCTACGCCTCGGCCTGCGACCTCCTTGGCCTCTACGTCCAGGACCTGGACGAGGGCAAGAGCCAGATCGCCCACGGCGAGACGGTGCGCGAAACGGCCACCATGATCAGTTTCCTCACCGAGGCCATCGGCATACGGGACGATATCTACCTGGGCGAAGGCGACAAGTACCAGCGCGCAGTGGCCAAGGCCCTGGACGAGAGCGTCGCGGCCGGCATCCTCCCTTCCCGCCCCACGATCGTGAATCTCCAGTCAGACATCGATCATCCCACCCAAGCCATGGCCGACATTCTTCACCTCGCCCACTATTTCGGCGGAATCGACAAGCTCAAGGGCAAGAAGATCGCCATGACATGGGCATATTCCCCTTCATACGGCAAGCCTCTCTCGGTGCCGCAGGGGGTGATCGGCCTCGCGAGTCGTTTCGGCATGGAAATCGCCCTCGCCTACCCCGAGGGCTATGACCTCATCCCCGAAGTCGTCCAGCTTTCGAGAGACCAGGCGGAAGCCTCGGGCGGCATGCTCACCGTGGGCAACTCGATGGATTCGGCCTTCGCCGGCGCCGACATCGTCTACCCCAAGAGCTGGGCTCCCTACGACGTGATGCAGAAGCGCGTCCCCCTCCTCCACTCGGGCGATCAGGCAGGCCTGAAGGAACTCGAGAAGAGCTGCCTCGCCAACAACGCGAAGTTCAAGGACTGGGAGTGCACGGAAGAGAAGATGAAGCTGACGAAGGACGGCAAGGCGCTCTATATGCACTGCCTGCCCGCCGACATCACCGACGTATCCTGCAAGGCGGGCGAAGTGGCCGCCTCCGTTTTCGACCGCTACCGCGACGATACGTACAGGGAAGCCAGCTACAAGCCCTACATCATCGCGGCGATGATCCTCCTCGGCAAATTCAAGGATCCGGCGGCTTTGCTCAAGACGGCCATGGAACGCGGCACTTCACGAACGCTGGGGCTCTGAAGGCATCCAGCCAGGCTTTCGAGGAGTATCATGCGCCATTCGACAGACAGCCGTCGTTCCTGCTTTTCTCCGACGGCCCTGATCGCCGCCGTCGCGGGGCCGCCGGAACCCGCGGTGAAACCGCCGTCCGCGCGGCCCGACCTTTCCCTCTACCGGAACGGCCAGATCGATCCCCGAGTCCGCGCCCTGAGCGAGAAGCTGCAAGCGGCTGCCTTCAGGAACCCGGCGACTGGGCTCAAAGATCTCACCGCGGCTCTCGTCGGCCAGGAAAAAGATTCCTTCATGAAGATCAAGCTCATCCACGACTGGATCTGCGTCAACATTTCCTACGATGTCGCCATGCTGAAAAACCAGTTCGCCGCGGACCAGGATATCGAGCATGTGATGAATTCCAGGAAAGCGGTGTGCAGCGGCTATTCGCGGGTTTTCCAGGCCATGGCGGAATTCGCCGGCATCCCCTGCGTAATCGTCAGCGGCTACACGAAAAACCAAGCAGGTTCCCGCGGCCTGACGGCGGGCAACTCGCACGCGTGGAACATTGTCCAGATAAACGGCGGCCGGTATATCGTCGACACCACCTTCGACGCGGGACACGTGAAGGACTGGATCTTCGTCAGGCGCTATTCCACCGACAACCTCTTCGTCGATCCCCAAGTCAGTCTCTATATGCGCTACCCGAAGCAGGATGAGCAACGACTCGTCGCCCATCCCATTTCCCCGGAAGAATTCCTGAATTCACCCGATATAGAGAACGCCTTCTTTTCCTATGGCCTAAAATTGCCCAGCTCCGGAATATCCTGGAAAATGGCCGCGGCGGGCACATTCTCCCTCGACCTGGGGCTAGCCAAGCCCGGAATTGTCATCGACGCGGTCCTCAGCGATCCCAACGGGGTGGAAGTCGAACAGGGGACGATGATCCAGAAACTCTCGCCCGATTCGCGGAGGATACAAGTCATCTTCCCCTCGGCAGGTCTCTACACGCTGGAAGTATTCGCCAAGGATATCGGAGAAAAGCGTACTGATTCCCCGACACCCGCATCGAGCCCCTCTCGGGCGATCTCCGGCGGGGAGAAAAGGTACGCTTCAGCTATACCTCACCCGCGAAAACGGAAAGGACTATTGGGTGGCTGTCGCCTGGCGGATCGTATTCTAGCGCGGTGAAGCCACCGGATATGCCGTGGGTATCTGCCCGATGCCGAACTCGACGCCGAACGCCTCTTCAAGGAATACAGGCGTGAGCACTTCGGAAGGAAATCCTGCGCGCAGGAGCCTGCGGTTTCCAAGCACAAGGACGAGGTCCGAAAGGGATCGGGCAAGGCCGATGTCGTGGGTGGAAAAGACGATTGTCTTGCCCTTGGACGCGAGCGAGGCGAGTTCGCGCGCCACGCGACTCGCGTTGGCCGGGTCGAGGAGGGATGTGGGCTCGTCCAGGAGCAGGATTTCCGCCTCCTGCGCCAGGCAGCGCGCGATGCGCACGAGTTGGTATTCCCCGCCTGATATTTCGCCAGCCCTTCGATCGGCCAGGTATTCAAGGCCCAGCTCGGCCAGAGCCCTGCGGGCGATTTCCTCATCGCCCGCGCCGGGCTGCGCGAGGACTTCTATGTGGGGAGCCCTGCCCATGAGCACGAACTCGAGTACCCTATAATTGAAGGGCAGGCGTTCGATCTGTGGCAGAAAGGCTATCTTCCTCGCCAATGCGCGCGGCGAGAATTCGCGGATCGCGACGCCGTCGAGAAGGATACTGCCCCGCGCCGCGACCAGCCGCCCTCCCAGAAGCGACAATAGGGTGGTCTTGCCCGCCCCATTGGCGCCCAGGATGGCCAGCCTGCTCCCCTCGCCTATTTTAAAGGAAATATCGCCGAGAATCTCACCCCTCTCCGGTCGCGCAAAAGCCAGACCTTGGGCTTCTATAGCCTTCATCGCGCCATCTCCGTCGAGCGGGACGCGAGAATGGCGGCGAAGGCCGTCGCGCCGAGGATGGCAGTGACGATGCCGAGGGGTAGTTCGCCGGGGAAAAGGCTGCGCGCGAGACCATCGGCGAGAAGCGCGAAAATCGCCCCTCCCGCCATCGATAGCGGAATCGAATTCCTCCCGTCGGCTCCCGCGTAGAGCCTGGCGATATGGGGCACGATGAGGCCTATCCACGACACGATGCCGCAGGCGGCCGTCACCGCGGCCACGCCTATGGCGGCTATCATGGCGATGGCGGCACGCTCCACCTCGGGCCGCAAGCCCATCGAAAGGCTCACCTCGTCGTCCAGGGAGAGGAGGGTCGCCCGCCATCGCATCAAATAGAGAAAACCGAGGGAGAAAAGGGAGATCGGCGCGATTGTCCAGAACCGCTGCCAGCCCATCGCCGTGAGCGAGCCCATGGTCCAGAAGACGATGTCGGGCAGCTGGGAGAGAGGATCGGCGACGTATTTCACCGCGGCGAGGAGGGAGGAAAAGAAGGCCGAAACGGCCAGGCCAGCGAGGATGAGGCGCAGCACTTGCCCCCCGAACTTGAATCGCTTTGCCAAGGCGAGACTCGCCCCCAGAGCGAGGAGAGCCATCGCGAAGGAAGAGAGGGACACGAAAACATTGAAGGCGACGCTTTCGAGCGAGGATAAACCGGCGAGCAGTGACTTCATGGGCGCCCAGGTTCCCGCGACGAGGGCTATGGCCGCCCCGAAAGCCGCGCCCTGGGAGACGCCCAGAAATCCGGCATCGACGAGTGGGTTGCCGAAAATTGTCTGGAAAGCGGCGCCAGAACCGCCGAGAACGGCTCCGAGGAGGATGGCTCCCAGGGCGCGCGGCAACCTGATGGAGAGAAAGATGCGCCTCGCCGTCTCATCACTGAACAATAGCGCCGGATTCATGAATCCCGGCCTGGGATAGCGGCCGGCGGCGAGATAGAGGCCGAGGGTTGTCAGCAGTATCACGGCGAAGGAAAGGCGCGCGGCCTTTATGGATTTCATCCTTTCCTGCACAGGTTTTGCGGCATCAGTAGGCCAGGTCGCCCGCGAGCTTGGGCTTTATCGTCGCGTCGAAGGCGCCAGCGTCCATGCCATAGAGCGTCGCGAAGAATTCCCTTGCCGGGTCGACGATTGGCCGGCCTGCGAAGCGCGAGGGATAGAGCTTGCGCGCCATCCACTCTAAGCCGAGTATCCATCGGGTATCAGGCTGATCCCAGGAATAGAAATCCTGGGCGAAGCCATAGACGGCGCCGTTCTTCACGGCCTGAACGCGCGCGAGCCTGGGATCGGTGGCAAAGCCGGCTGCGGCTACCCTCGCGTCAGCCCTGTAGTTGACCACGAAGACAGCGTCGGGATTCCACGTGGCGATCTGCTCGGCGTTCACCTTGGCCCATCCCGATCCAGGATTTGCTCCCGTCCATACGGGCGTGCCTCCCGCCATCTCGACGAGCCTCGTCTGCATCCATGAGTCGGGCGGCACCTCCCAGACTCCCTCGGTCGGGTTGGATGCCTGGACGAGCAGCACTCTGGGTTTGGTGGTCTGGCCTATCGAGGCAGCGATGTCGGCCAAGGATTTTTTATAGAAGGCGATGATCTCGTCAGCCCTTGGGGTGGCATCGAGAAAATCGCCCAGGGCGGCGATATCGGCAAAGTAGTCTTCGGGCGTTTCGAGATTGAGATAGAGCTGCTTGATGCCGAGGGCGTCGAGGGAAGGGCCCATGGATTTCTTCATGCTGCTCTTCATTATAACGGCATCGGGTTTGAGGGAAGCGTAGACTTCGACGCCCGCCGTCCTGTCTATCACCGGTTTTTTTAAAAAGTCGCCGTCGATGGCGGAAAGGAATGAACCCAAGCCCTGATCGGCTCCGGCTACGGCGATCACGCGCTTCCCTGCCTCGGGGAAGAGGTAGACGGCGTCGGCCACCATTATCACCGCCTTTCCGCCGAGGACGAGACGGTTCTGGGCAAAGGAAGTTCCAAGGGAAAGGAGAAGGAACAGGGCGGCAACAACGCTTCGAATCATCCACGCGGAACTTCTCGATTTACTGGTCATTTTCATCTCCTTGGCGTTCAGCTTATCCCACTATGGGACGCCACGAAAGCCCGGAAAACGATAATGCCTTCCTATCGGTACTCCTCCCAGGCTTTGATTTCAAAGCCTTTTTCACGCTGGGATTCGATCGCGTCGATGAACTGCTTTGCCACCTTTATGTTCGTGAAGAGGGGAATGTTGAAGTCGATGGCCGCACGGCGAATAAGATAGTCATTTTTCAGTTCGCGTTCGTTGTTGTTCTTGGGGATGTTGATGACGAGGTCGAATTCACGTCGGCTCAGCATGGGGGCGATATTCGGCTCGGTCCTCTCGAGGGGCCAATGGAGCCGGACGCAGGGCACTTCATGCGCGGTCAGGAACTTGGCCGTGCCTCCTGTGGCGAATAAGGAGAAACCCATTTCGGAAAGCTTTTTGGCGCTCGCGAGGAATTCCAGCTTGTTCTCGAGGGGTCCTGTCGAAAGAAGCACATTCTTCTTCGGTATGCTGTAACCTACCGAGAGGAGGGCTTTGAGGAAGGCGTCGTCGAGGTCGGTGCCGATACAGCCTACTTCGCCGGTTGAGGCCATCTCGACGCCCAGGATCGGGTCGGCGCCGTGGAGGCGCGAAAAGCTGAACTGGGCAGCCTTCACGCCCACCCAGGGCAGGTCGAGGGCGGAGGATGCCGTCATGCCCGTATCCTCGTCCAGGATGGCCTTCGTGGCGAGGTCGATCATGTTCACCCTGGAAACTTTTGAGCAGAAGGGAAAACTGCGGCTCGCGCGCAGGTTGCACTCTATCACCTTGATCCTGTTGCGCTGGGCGATGAACTGGATGTTGAAGGGCCCCGTGATCTCGAGGGCGTCGGCGATCTCCTCGGTGATCTTCTTGATCTTTCGTATCGTTTCGATGTAGAGGCGCTGTGCAGGCAGAACGACGGTAGCGTCACCCGAGTGGACGCCGGCGTTTTCGATATGCTCGGTGATGGCATGGTAGATCACCCTTCCCCGTCTGGCCACGGCATCGATCTCTATTTCCTTCGAATTTTCGATAAACTTGGATATGACGACGGGATGCTCTGGCGATACATCGGCTGCCATCCCCAAGAATTTCGTAAGGCTGTCTTTGTCCCAGGCCACGTTCATGGCGGCGCCGGAGAGCACATAGCTGGGGCGGACAAGGACGGGGTAACCTACCTTTTCAGCGAAGACCAAGGCTTCGGCCACCGTGGTCAGATCCTTCCATTCGGGCTGGTCGACGCCAAGAGCATCGAGGAGGGCGGAAAACTTGTTCCTGTCCTCGGCCCTGTCGATGTTCGCAGGCGAGGTGCCCAGGATGACGGCGCCCGCGTCGAAGAGCTTGAGGGCGAGGTTGTTCGGGATTTGGCCTCCCATGGAGAGGATCATCCCTTCAGGGCGCTCGAATTCGTAGATATCGAGAACCCGTTCGAGGCTCAGTTCCTCAAAATAGAGCCTGTCGCAGACGTCATAGTCGGTGCTCACAGTCTCGGGGTTGCAATTGACCATGATGGTTTTGCGGCCGAGATTTCGCGAGGTCTGGATGGCGTTGACGCAGCACCAGTCGAACTCGACGCTTGACCCGATGCGGTAAGGCCCCGAACCGGGCACCATGATGCCCGTTCCCAGAGGCTGAACGTCGTTCTTCTGACCTGAATAGGTGACATAGAGATAGTTTGTCTCGGCGGGGTATTCGGCGGCCAGGGTGTCGATCTGTTTGACGACGGGTTTGATCCCCTGCGATTCGCGGTAAGCGCGAAAATCGCTTTCCTTCGTGCCGAAGAGGGTGGCAAGCCTTTCATCGGAAAATCCCATTTTCTTGGCCGAGAACAGCAGCGTCTTGGGCGGCATCCCGTTCATGCCGCGCTTGGCCGCGCAGGCTGTAAGTTCGCCCTCGACACGATGTATGGCCGCTATCCGCTCGAGGAACCAGCGGTCGATCTTCGTCTGCCGGTGGATAGCCTCGACTGTCCAGCCCTCTGAGAGGGCGCGATAGATGGCGAAAAGTCGCCTGTCCGTGGGCTGATTCAAGGCTTCTTTTATTGAGGTGAACTCTCTGCCCATGAGTCCGGCATCGTCGGAGAGGCCGCAGGCCCCCGTGCCCGTCATGCGTATGGCTTTCTGGAGCGCCTCCTCGAAGCTGCGGCCGATGGACATCACTTCGCCTACCGACTTCATCTCGCTGCCGAGATGGGTATCGACATCCTTGAACTTGGCGAGGTCCCAGCGCGGTATCTTTACGACGCAGTAATCGAGGGCGGGCTCGAAGCAGGACATGGTAGCCTTGGTGATCCTGTTCTGTATTTCGGTGAGTGAGGCGCCCAGGGCGAGTTTGGCGGCGACGTAGGCCAGGGGATAGCCCGTGGCCTTGGATGCCAGCGCGGAACTGCGCGACAGCCGGGCGTTCACCTCGATGATCCTGTACTCTTCGGATTTCGGATCGAGGGCGTACTGGATGTTGCATTCGCCAACGATGCCGATGGAGCGGATGACCTTGAGGGCCACGGCGCGGAGCATATGGTACTCGCGGTCGGTCAGGGTCTGGGAAGGCGCGACGACGATGCTCTCGCCCGTATGGATACCAAGGGGGTCGAAGTTCTCCATGTTGCAGACGGTGATGCAGTTGTCGTACTTGTCGCGCACGACCTCGTATTCCACTTCCTTCCAGCCGCCGAGCCATTCCTCCACGAGGACCTGGGGAGCGATCGAAAAGGCTTTTTCGCAGCGCCCGCGAAGCTGTTTTTCGTTCCTGCAGAGGCCTGAACCGGCGCCGCCGAGGGCGAAGGCCGCGCGGACCATCACGGGATAACCGATGCCTGCCGCGGCTTCTACGGCTTCCTCTATGGTGACTGCGGCCGTGCTGCGCGGCGTCCCTGCCCCGATTTCGTGGAGCCTGCGGGCGAAGAGTTCCCTGTCCTCGGTGAGGCGTATCGCCTCAATGGGCGTTCCTAGCACATCGACGCCGTATTTGTAGAGACTGCCTTCGTCGTGGAGGGTTATGCCGCAGTTCAAGGCTGTCTGGCCGCCAAAGGAGAGGAGAATGCCGTCGGGCCTTTCCTTCTCGATGACCTTTTTGACGAATTCGGGCGTAACGGGGAGGAAGTAGGTGGCGTCGGCCATACCCTCGCTCGTCTGAATGGTGGCGATGTTCGGGTTTATGAGGACGGTGGTGATGCCTTCCTCGCGCAGGGCTTTGAGGGC
>JBAQLW010000272.1:0-21691 GCA_049302175.1 Rectinemataceae bacterium | reverse complement strand
CGGGCAATCCGATCATGAAATAGAACTTGGCCGATCTGAATCCATAGCGTTTGGCTTCCTTCAGGATTTCGGCTATTTTTTCGAAACTTACCCTTTTATTGATCGAGTCTTGCCAGGATTCCACCGGTGTCTCCACGGCGAAGGTGAGGCCGGATTTCCTTACTTCCGAGAGGCTCGCCAGAAGGGGAAGCGTAAAGGTATCGACCTTCAGACTGGGAAGCTGAAACGAAACAAAGCGATCCTTCCATGTATCGTTGAGACGGTTGAAAAGACCGGCGATATCGGGATAGTCGCCGCTCGAAAGGGATGAGAGCGTAATTTCCCTATACCCCCCCTCCTCCACAAGAGCTTTCACTTCGGCTTCGATGCTGGCGATGGATTTGATGCGCTGTGGGCGATAGTAGTAACCAGCGTGGCAAAACCTGCAGCCATTAGGGCAACCGCGCATTATTTCGACGCTGCCGTGACTCTGGATTGTCTGTATGACGGGTACGGGGTAGGCGGTGGATGCCGTGGAAAGTGAAAAACCTGAATAGACGGCACGGTAGGCGGGTTTCGAAGCGAGAGCCGATGATGGGGGCATCCATATGGCCTTCGAGGCTCGAAGTCTTTCGAGAATATCCCTGCGCTTTCCTCCGCCCCGCTTGATCGCAGCCAGATCCAGCATTATCGAGTAGAATTCAGCCTCGGCTTCTCCTATGTAGACGGCCTCCAGGAATTGCCCGAAGGGATGGGGGTTCGTGATCGCAGGTCCTCCCGCTATCACGACAGGATCGTCTTCCGTCCTGTCCTTGTTCAGGATCGGGATATCGCCGACGTCGAGAACGGTGAGAATGTTCGTCGCCAGGAGTTCGTAACCTATGGAAAAACCCAGGATATCGCAGTTTTTCAGCGGTATCCCGCTTTCCAGCGTATAGAGCGGGATTCCGCGACGTTTGAGGAGAGCTTCGAAATCGGGAGCAGGCGCAAAGACCCTTTCGCATGCGATTTCATCCGAGAGCTTTCCCAGGTCGTTGTACAGAATGCGTATCGCGTTATTCGACATCCCTATTTCATAGAGATCGGGAAAGCAGAGGGCAAGACGCAGCCGCGAATCTCCGGGAAGAACGGCAGTGTGGGAACCCAATTCCCCGCCGAGATACCGTGCGGGTTTAATGACCGAATAGAGATCGGATCCGAAGTCTTCGATAGGATCGATGAAACGTTCTTTTGTCACATTCTGTACCTTCGGGCAGAAATCCCCAGAAGGAGGCCGACTGCTGTCATTGCCGACCAGAGGGATGAACCGCCATAGGAGATGAAATAGAGGGGTATTCCAGTGATGGGCATAATGCCTATGGCCATGCCTACATTGATTATGAAGTGGAAGAAAAACATGCCGAACAGGCCGGAGCATACCAGCATCGAATACTTGTCTTTGGTTGTTTCTATGAGGGCGATGATTCGATAGAAAAAGACGCCAAAAAGGCCTATGAGGATAATGCCGCCGAGCCATCCCCACTCCTCGGCGATTATGGAAAAAATAAAGTCGGTACTTTGTTGTGGTATGAACCGTGCATGGCTCTGGGTTCCCTGAAGATACCCTTTCCCTGCGATTCCGCCCGAACCTATCGCCGTAACGGATTGTATGATATTCCATCCCGCTCCCTGCGGGTCGACGTTGGGATTGAGGAAGACCATGAGCCGCATGATCTGGTATTCCTTGAGCACCTTGTGGGCAAGGTAGGAAAGCACGATGGACAAATCGATTACGGAAAATATATAGGTAAGCCAGAAGTAATATTTTTTCTTGAATCTGAGCCAGCCCCAGGCGGAAAGGCCGAGCACGATGAGGAAGAAATAGACGACGAGCCTTACAAGAAGTGTCCGCTGGTAAAACAGATCTATCAGATTGCCTGAGTTGAAGAAAAACTTCCCGGCAAGAGGGAGTATGAGCAGCACGAAAGTAGCCGCCACGGTGAGCACGATGAAAAGCGTATAGCGAATATCGATCTTCCCCATATAGAGCATGGCTACGAGGATTGGAAAGAAGACGAGGGCCGAACCGAAATCAGGCTGGGAGAGGATGAGCAGGACAGGTAGGCTTATGATGACGCCGCTTACGATAAGACGATGGACACTGCTCCTGTGTTCGGAGGCATCCAGATAGCGCGCAAGAAAGAGTATGGTAGCGATCTTGGCAAATTCCGAAGGCTGGATGCCGTAGGTTCCTACGCCTATCCATGAACGGGCGCCGTTGACGACTCTCCCCGCGAAACGCGTATAGACGAGCACAAGGAGCAGGGCCGCATAGGCAAAAGCCGTATAATCCTTGAGCCGGGAGATGTCGAGCCCCATGGCTGCGATGACAAGGATTGTCCCGGTGGCTGCCCAGACCAATTGCTTGATGTATTCGGTTGAGAACCTGATTCCTTCCGCATCGATCCCCGCCGAGGCTATCGAGAGGACGCCTATGCCGATCAGGGCAATCATGATGGCGAGGAGGGAATAGTCGATGTCAGAAAGAAACTTGGGCAGCTGGAAATGCTTCACTCAGCCTTCCTCCTCAATAGAGATCCCTGAAGGTTGACGCCTACTGCCTTGGCAGCCGACTCCGCGTCTTGCCCAGTGAATGCCCCCTGGAAGATGACGTTGGCGGCATAGGGAGCCCACCATTCCCATGGATTGCTCGCTTCTATCATAGTCACGACGACGATCTGGTCTTCCGGAGCCGCGTCATAGGGGCCATAGGAGGCAAACCACGAGTGCCACCTATCCTTCAGCCCAATTTCCGCCGTACCCGTCTTGCCGGCTACCTGGACGGCTTTGGTCGAGACGGGAACCTGGGCGGAGCCTTCGGTTATTACGCCCCTCAGCGCGGCACGCACCTTTTCAAAGGTAGCCTTGCTGATGGTGGCACTGGCTATCTCCTCCCTCTCATATGATTGGATGAGAGCCCCCGTTTCGGGATCGCGTATCTCCTTCAGGAGATGGGGCTTGTAGATAACGCCATCGTTAATGATCATCGCAATCATGTCGGCTACCTGGAGCGGCGTGGACAGCATGAAACCCTGACCTATGGAAAGGTTCATCGTATCGCCGAGGGTCCACCGCTCATTGTAGGTCTGTTCCTTCCACTTGGGCGTAGGAATCATGCCGGAATTCTCACCTGGGAGATCGATCCCCGTGCGTTTGCCATAGCCGAAATCGCCCGCATAGCTCGCGATGTTTTCGACACCAAGATTGTCGCGTCCCACCTGCCAAAAATAGATATCGCACGATTGGGCAAGAGCCTCGTTCAGATTGATCGATCCATGACCAATACCCTGGCTGTGAATCCAGCAATGCCAGTCCCTATTGCCGTAATCAAGAACGCCCCGGCAGGTGATCTTTGCGTCGGGCGAAAAAGCCTTTTCCTCAAGAATTGCTGTCGTGAGCACGGTCTTGAAGGTGGAGGCAGGGGGATATGAAGATTGGATGGCGCGATTCATCAGCGGATTGTTGGGATCGGCCAGGAGCTTGGCGTATTCGTTGCCTGCCTTGCTCGATGAAAAGATGTTGGGGTCATACCATGGGTAGGAAACCATCGCCAGGATCTCTCCCGTTGTCGGCTTGAGCACTATGACTGAACCCATCCTTTTTCCCAGCGCCTTTTCCGCGAGGCGCTGCATCGAACCGTCTATCGTGAGGACAAGCCTTTTCCCTGGCTCTGGAGTCTCCACTTCATTCTGCTGTACGGTCAGGTCTTTGCCTTTTACATCCACTGTCTTGAGAAAACGTCCGTCTTTTCCCTTTAAAACCGAATCGTAGATTTTTTCGATGCCGTCTTTTCCGATCATGTCATCTTCAGAATATCCCTTGTTGAAGAGTATCTTGTACTCATCCCTGCTGATCTCCCCGACGTAGCCAATAACGTGGGCCAAGGAGCCGACGTCGAGATATCGACGCAGAGGGCGAGAATTCCAGTAGACGCCGGGATAGTCTTCTTTGTGCTCGGCAAGCTGGGTGATGATGGAATACGTGGCCGATGAAGTTATCGCGATCGGCTGGTAAAGGTGATAATACTTCGGAGGGATTTTTTTACGAATGTCTTCGACATCCAAACCGATCAGGCCAGCTACACGCGCAAAAATCAAATCCCGTTCGGGATTTGATATTTCCGCGGGAATGATCTCCACGGAAAAGGCTTCGTCGTTCGTAACGAGAGGTACGGTGTTTGTCCTGTCATAGATTTCGCCCCTCGCTGCCGGAATTTTTACCGCCTGAAGAGCGTATTTTTGCGCCTGGGCATTGAATTCATTGCCGCGCATTACCTGGAGGCTGAAAAGATAGGCAACATAGATGGAACAGAGGGATATGACAAGTATCTTGAGCAAGGGGGTCCTGTCGGCCCATTGCTGTTGCGGACCGCTCATCATGGCGCTCCGCTGCGCGCCTGTTTCCGGTGGGTGCCAGGCTTCATTCGGTCACTCTTTTCGTGATGAGGAATTTCTTCAACCTGTTGAGGAGGAGAAAGAGCAGAGGAGCGGCAGCGCCATTCAAGGCCGCCTCGATCCAGAAATGATAGTCGGACAGCGAATAGGCATTTATATTTTCAGCACCAAAAAGAAGGAGGAGGATCATACTGGAAAAGCCCTTCAGAAGGGTGGCACCAAAACCGGCGAGAACAGGAATGAAGAATGTGTCCATCGTCAGCACACGACGCAGCATAGTGGCAGCGTATGCCGGCACGATATATAGAAACGAGAAATAGCCGAGCGGCGATGATGACAGCAGGTCACACACGATTCCGGAGAGGAATCCCGTGATCGCGCCCTGGCTGTTTTTGTTCCAGTAGGCTACCCAGACGATGACAAGAAGGCAGAAATCAGGGATAACGCCCCAGAAGAGTCCGTTTTTCAGCCAGGTTGTCTGGATGATCAGAAAGACGGATGACAGGAGGGTGGATGAAATGACGGCGCTGATCATTTCCTGTCCCTCTCCTGGAGAACTGTCTTCGAGGCCAAATTCCCGGTTGGATCTTCGGTTTCCTTTTGTATGACGAAAAGGTATTCAAGTTTTGAAAAATTGAGTGAAGGATCCAGGAGGATCACGGCCGAGCTCGAGTATTCGGGCATCAGTATTTCTTTGACCCTTCCGATGGCAAGGTCGCTGGGGTAGATGGAATCGAGACCGCTCGTCACCACCATGTCGCCGATCTGAATCTCGGCCGCATCGAGTTTAGGTATATAGCGCATCACGAGAGGGTTGTCGGCGCTACCCTGGCCGCTCACGAGACCTTCGGTGCGCGTTCTCGACAGCCTGGCGGATACATAGAAGCGCTGATCGAAGATGGGCAGCACAACGCTCGTCGAGTTCCTGGCTTCTATGATCTTGCCCGCAAGACCCTGTATCCCGTTCTGGAAGGCCGCCACCGCCATATTCTTGCCTATGCCGGAAGAAATTCCTTTGTCAATTATATAGCTGGAAAAGATGTTGCCGGGGTCCTTGGCAATAATCTGCGTCGATGACTGTATACCTGTCAGGTTCTGCGCAAATCCCAGCTGCTCCTTGAGTCGAGCGTTTTCGGCGAGGAGGTCGGCATAATTTCTCTGCAGCGCCTCGTAAGCCTCGAGCTTTTCGGCCAGGGTGTCGTACTGGTTGCGAAGGTCGGAGAGTTCCCTGATTGAAAAGACACTCCTCTTAACGAAGTCGCCTATAGAGGAGAAAACATATTGAACCCCGCCAGTGACTGCTGATGTGACGGTTCCGGGCAGCTTGAGTATGGATCGGGTGGATATTGAAATGAGGAACAGCGAAGCCAACATGAGAAGCAGCGGAATTCCCTGGGTCGGAGCTATGCCGCGGCTACGCTTTTTCTGCGGCATCTGCCCTGCCCCTAGAGATTAAGGCTCTCATACACGCTTTCGGAACCTTCCCTGCTGTTCATGGTTTCAAAATATTTCCCCGCACCGAGGGCTACACATTCAAGGGGCTTTTCGGCGAGTATCACAGGTACGCCGGTTTCCTTGGCGATCAGCTTGGGCAGGCCTTTGAGAAGGGCTCCGCCGCCCGACATGACAATGCCGCGTTCGACGATGTCCGCGGCGAGTTCGGGAGGAGTCTCGCTCAGGGTTTTCTTCACTTCCTCAACGATTTGGGTGATGGCAGGCATGAGGGCTTCTCGAATTTCGACGGAATCGACCTCGAAGCGACGCGGAAGACCGGTGATGGCATCGTTTCCCTTTATCTCCACCTTCTCAATCGTCCTCTCCGGGCTCGCGTTGCCAATCTCCATCTTGAGGCGCTCGGCCGTCTGGTCGCCGATGATGAGGTTGTGGACATTCCTGATATGGCGCATTATCGCGTCGTCAAATTCATCCCCTCCCACGCGGATAGCCCGGGTCACTACCATGCCTTTCAGCGAGATGACCGAGATCTCCGTAGTGCCGCCACCGATGTCGCAGATCATGTGGCCTGCAGGCTCGGCGATGGGAATACCGGCGCCTATCGCAGCTGCCAGCGATTCAGGGATCACCTTGACGGATCTAGCACCGGCCTTGTAGGCGGAATCTATGACGGCGTTTTCTTCCACCTTCGTGATGCAGGAAGGCACGCCGATCACGATACGCGGCTTGAAGAACCAATTCTTGGGCACAACTTTCTGGATAAAGTACTTGATCATCTTTTCGGTGAGGTCAGGATCGGCGATGACGCCATCGCGAAGGGGTCTCTTGGCGATAATGTCTCTCGGGGTGCGCGACAGCATACCCTTCGCATCGGTACCGACGGCAACGAGACGACTCGTCCCCTTCTCCACGGCTACGACAGAAGGCTCGTTCAGAACGATACCCTTGCCACGAATATATATAAGGGAGTTGCACGTCCCCAAATCGATGCCAATATCCTGCGAAAAGGATTCAAGCAGTTTCTTCAATCCCATCATTCCTCCCTATAGCCGTTCAGCAAGCTTTTTCCTGGCTTCTATGTGGTTCGGATCGATCGATGTAGCCTTGCGCCAGTCAGCACGGGCTTTGATCGGGTCTTTCATGATTTCAGCGATGAGACCCAGCCGGAACCAGCCTTCGGCCGAGCGCGGATCGGTATCGACGATTGCCTGATACTGCTCCTGCGCTTTCCCTGTATCGCCGATCGCCATCGCCATATCACCGAGCATAAAGCGCGCCCTCTGGACAATCAATGCGTCTGAGGCTGATTCAACGACCTTTCCAAGCAATTCCGAAGTCTTTTCCAAATTTCCTAATTCTTTATAGCTTATGGCGGCTGAAAGCATCAAGACATCGCTCGATCCCTGCTCCAGGGCAGCCTCGAAGTGGCTGACCGCGGCTTCGTGATCCAGCAATCCGGCATAGCTCAGGCCCAGGTATTGTTCGGAATCCCTGCCTTCATAGCCGTCTTTTTTCGCAAGGGACAGGTATTTCGCAGCGAGGTCATACCAGGGCTGCCCTTTCTGGAAGTAAGCCTTGCCAAGGACATATTCCACCTGAGCGGCAACTGGCAGCTTGCCTCCTGAGGCCATGGCTTTCCGAAGACTGAAAACGGCTTCATCCAGCAGGCTCTGCTTTTCCTCGCCTTCTGGCTTGTCGGAGGAAATATAATAGGCCGCGATGCCGTTGAAGCTCAAATAGAAGGGATCCAGGGGCGAAATCTCGAGCGATGCGCGCGTCATTTTCAACGTAGCAGTCTTGTCACCCGAGCTCCAAATTTCCAGAACCGCGCTTTTAGGATACGATTGTACTTCGCCAGATATGCTTGTCTTCATGGAATTTTGGTTGAAAATGCCGAAATATAGGCCGAGGGAAATTCCAATTATTGCGACGACGACTATGCCGACCGGGAGCAGTCGGCTTCCGCGGCCGATATTGGTCTTTCTAATTCCCCACGAGCGCAGTCTGCTGTTTTTCATAAAAAACCAAACCCCGGTTCGATTAACTGTCGCAGTAAATCGCTTTGATGCGGCTGGCGACAGTGTAGTGTATTGCACATCCATAATAAAGGATTAAAGGACATCCGGATGAAAGAATCGAAAAAAAAGAGCGAGCCTGTAAGCCGGGTTTTGTACACGGGAAATCCCGTGCCGCTGCCATCCCTCTGCATCGGACGTTGCCATCCGATGTCGAGCGACCTACCCGCGGTTTTATTCCGTTTTGAACGGAACAGAACGGGCCATTCACCGCTGTTCAGCCTTGCTCACGATGAGGTTTGCCATGCCATGCCCATTTCTGGACACGCGGTGGGCTCTTACCCCACCTTTTCACCCTTGCCATCACTGGCGGTATATTTTCTGTGGCACTCTCTGTACACACCGGACCTTGGCCTACTGACCGGTTCCCGGTGCGTCCCGGATGTTATCCGGCATCGCGCCCTCATGAGCCCGGACTTTCCTCGACGCTTTCTTGCGATCGCGCCGCGGCAGCTCGGCTCGCTCCATATTCAAAAACCTATTTCGGGAAGAAAGGTGACAGGATCCTGCGACAGCACAATCACGCGATCACTCGTCGGAATCCCCCTGGAATTCTTCCCTCACGAAGCTGCTCTTCCTGCTCCCCGATTTTCGGGGCGTCGGGAATTCCTTATCCTGCTCATCCTTGTTCTGCTGGTCTTCTTCCTCGTCTTCATCAGCTTCTTCCTCGCCTTCTTCAGAATAATCGGCGAGGTCAGCGAGGGATCCCGACTCTATGTCGCCGATAAAATCGGGCACTTCGTCCGTTTCCTCATAGAAGAGAATTCGCGAGCAATAGGGACAGAAATTGACGCGTGTACTCTCTGCGTCGCGAATTTCATTGACAAAATTCGCGGGAAGAATCATGTGGCAGCCCGTGCAGACGACACCATGAACGGGTACGACACCGACGCCCTTCTTGTTGCGGATAATCCGTTCGAGCTTGTAGAGAATATCGCTGCCTATACCCTCGGAGATAGTGTTTTCCTGGTTTCGCAGATCGGCGACGGCAGCCTGCTTGGATCCCTTTTCGCTCTCGATGGCGGCGCTCTTTTCGGTGATCTCCTGCTCGAGCATGGCGATTCCGCCTTCGGTCTTCTGAAGCTCTTCCTCGATCTCGGCGAAAGCCCTTTCTTCCTGCTGAATATCCTTGCGGAGGGACTGTTCCTTCTCCGTCGCGTCGCGGATTTCCTTGTTGATGGCTTCGTACTCGCGCTGAGTCGTGATGCCGTCCATCTGCTGCTCGGATTTTTCGCGGGCGGCCTCGGCTTCCAGCAGGCCTTGCCTTAGTTGGCGCACCTTCTCTTCCGATTTCTTGAAGGCATCATCCTTGTCGCCGAATGTTTTTTTGAGGCGCGACAACATTTCATTCTGAGCTTCGATTGTCTTGGGAAGGAGTTCAATGTCTTCTTCCAAGGCAACCCTCTGACTGAGAATTTCCTGGTATTTTTTCAGCTTCTCCAACATCTCGATCGTTGTCATTCAAGCACCCCTATCAATGGTCCATATAATCGCGAAGCTTCTGGCTCCGCTTGAAATGTCTTAGCTTTTTCAAGGCTTTAGCCTCGATCTGTCGTATGCGTTCCCTCGTCACGTTGAAGTAAAGGCCAACTTCCTCGAGGGTGAGGGAATACCCGTCGTCGAGACCGAAGCGCATTCTTAGGACTTCCTGTTCGCGAGGCGGGAGCGTGGACAATACCATTTTTATCTGTTCCTGGAGAAGCTTGTAGTCGGTCTGGATTGAGGGATTCTCGATTTCCTTGTCCTCAATGAAATCACCAAGGAGCGAATCCTCCTCCTCGCCTATCGGCGTCTCGAGGGAAATAGGCTCTCGTGCCACGTTCTTGACGCTCTTGACGCGTGAAACAGGCCATCCAAGCTGTTCGGCGATTTCGTCGTCGGAAGGTTCGCGGCCAAGTTTCTGCATGAGCTGTCGCGATTCCCTGACCACTTTGTTTATCTGCTCGATCATGTGGACGGGAACCCTGATTGTCCGCGCCTGGTCGGAAATCGAACGGGTGATGGCCTGGCGTATCCACCAAGTGGCGTAGGTGGAAAATTTGTAGCCCTTGCGGTATTCAAATTTTTCCACGGCTTTGATGAGGCCGATATTGCCTTCCTGGACAAGGTCGAAAAAGTGAAGCCCGCGGTTCGTGTATTTTTTGGCGATGGAGACGACAAGGCGAAGGTTGGCTTTAATGAGCCTGTCCTTGGCGCTCTTCATCATCTTTCGACCCCGGTTGATGTCGCGCGCCATCGAGATGATCTGGTCGCATCCTGCTTCGAAGGCAGCCTCAAGCTCCTTGAGCTTTTTTTCCGTCACCTGAAGCTGACGGATCTTTTCCTTGATATCCTCGGAGAGAAGGCCCAGCTGCTCTTCGATCGCTTCGCGCTTTTCCTTGATCGTGAGGTTGCGGCCAAGGATGCGTATATCGCGCATCGAGGCGATTTGAAGGATGCGCTGGATCCTGTCCTGCTCACGCCTGTATTTAGTGATCTTCTTGGCGGCGTTGATGAATTTTTCGGAGAAGGCGCCGATCTCTTCAGGGTGTATCTCGGTGTCTTTTATCTTTTCGAGCAGGACCCCCCTTTTGTCCAGAAGGTCGTTGTCGCCGAATATGTCGCCGCCCTTGGAGAGTATCTTTTTCTTGAGGTCGACATACTCCCTGAGATCGCCGAGGTTGTCCCGGATAATATCGCGGTAGAACTGGTTCAGCCTGCGGCGTTCAGCTATCTTCTCCGTGTTTTCTTTGCGCTGCCCCGTGGAATCCTTCGCTTCCTTGCGAAGGGCCTTCACGGTGAGCTGGTAAAACTCGGGAATCAGCATGCCCGACCTGCGAAGAATAGCCTTTATTATCTCCTCGCCTTCCTCCATCATCTTGGAAAGCTCGACTTCCTGATCGGCGGTGAGAAGATGTTCCTTGCCTATTTCGTAGAGGTAGAGGCGGATGGGGTCATCGCTTCCCGATTCCTTGGAATTGTTGACAAGGCGCTTGTTCTCGAGTTCCTTCTTGAGGGCCTGCTCGTCTTCGATCTGGATATCTTCTTCTTCCAGTTGGACATTGTTGGCTTCCAGCAGTGCGAGGATCGAATCTATCTTTTCCGAGTTGAGGACGGACTCCGGAAGAAAATCGGAGAGTTCATCGAAGCTGATGGACTTCTTCTCTTTTGCATATTCGAGCAGCTTCGCAATGGCGGGGTCGAGTTCTATATCACTCATCGACTTCACCTTTCAGACGTGCGATTTCTACGTCAAGTTGCATTTTTCTTTTCAATAATTCAACGACCGATTCTTCATTCTCGGCAGAACTGCCTTCGGGCCTTACGGCAGAGTATTCGGCGTTCTGTGAAATGCGTCCAATTTCGCCAATCAGCCTCATTCTGGATCGTTCCAGCGACCGCAGGCGAACGGACTTTATCCCATCTCTCACGACATCTTCAACGTTTTGATCAAGCTCGCCGGAAGTTGCCACGGCCAGGACAAAGCGTTTTGCGGCTTCATCGTTTGTTAGGGAGAGAATCGAGGTGGTCTCCTTTGCATCGCGAAGGGATGCTTCCTCGAGAGCAAAAAAAAGGTCTCGTGCACGCGTGTCGTCCAGATCGTCGGAGCATATCGCCGTCTTCACTCGCGCAAAGGCGGACGGAAACAGAACGACTGCCGTCATGAAAAAAAGATCGGAAGTGCGGGCAACGGAAATTCCAGCGATTCGCGAGGCGTTGGGGTTTTTACCGGCGTAGGCTACAGGCCTACCATTGACAGCTTTCGCCCTTTGGTAATCGCGCATGAGCCCCTGAGGGCTAATTCCCATCCTTCTTCCGACAATATCGAGAAATCCGTTGCGCTTGACTTCGGAATCGAGAGCGTCTAGATAAGGATAGAAAAACACTGAAGCCCTGGATTTACCCTCCACCGACCCCAGGTCGAAAAGCTCCTCAGCCCGCCGAATCAGGAAATCACCGCTATTTATACTGTATTCAGGAACTTTTTTCAATGCATCGGCTCCAAATTTCTCCAGAATTTCCGAAGCGTCTTTTCCTTCTGACATCAATACTACGGAGGTGTCAAGGCCGAGACTCGTGGCTATAGAACAGGCTCGCTCCGCGGCTTTTTTTCCGGCGTCGTCCGAGTCAAAGCAGAGGCTGATTTTTTCCGCTCTTCGACGTATCAAAGCGGCTTGCTTTGTCGTAAAGGCCGTTCCCAAGGGAGCAACGGCGTTTTTCACGCCTGCCGCGTGGAATGACAGAGCGTCCATATAGCCTTCGCATATGAGTGCCGATCCGCTCTCCTTGATAGACTGAATCGCCTTGTCAAACGCGAAGAGGTTTTCCTGCTTGTGGAAAATTGGCGTTTCGGGGCTGTTGATATATTTAGGGCCATCACCATGGATGAGCCTTCCGCCGAAGGCGATCACCCTCCCCCTTTGATCGGCTATCGGGAACATGATGCGATCGGAAAAAAGGGGATAGGTCTTGTTTCGAGCCGAGAAGAGACCCGTTCGAGCGAGAAACTCGGAAGAAAATCCTTTGCCGACAAGAAATCGATGGAGCCAGTTGGGGTTGGCCGGGGCATATCCCAGCCTGAATGTATCGATGAGGTCATCGGGAATACCTCGCTTCCTCAGAATGCCGAGCGCCTCGGCTCCCGACTCGTGCTCGCGAAGAAGCCAATGGAAGGCTATCGCCAGCTTTTCGTAGAGGACGTAGAGCTGTGCTCGCTCCGACTCATCCTTGTCAGAAAAGGATGTATCGACGGGAATGGGAACATGCGCTCTTTCGGCAAGCTCCTCGATAGCTTCCACAAAGCTGAGCTTGTCGGTTTCCATGAGGAAATCGATGAGGGATCCACCCTTTTGGCAGCCAAAGCAGTAGAAGAGCCCCCGCTCCCCGTCCACGGAGAAGGAAGCCGTCTTCTCCGAATGGAAGGGACAGAGGCCCCACCATGTGCCGCCCTTCTTCGTCAACCGGATTTTTTCCTGAAACACACCCAGATAGTTGGTTTTATCGAGGACTTCCTGTATGACCGTCTCTGGTATTCTGCCCATCGGCTTTCAGAATCCTTTGACCGGAATGGTTTCGCCGGCATGCTCTTCGAAGGTTCTTGAAAACCTGTGCTGTCTGGATGACGAATCGATGAGCCTGAAATAAAGATAATCACTTTTGGGGCTATTGAATACTGCGCGGAGGGCTGTTTCGCCTGGATTGGATATGGGGCCGGGAGGCAGGCCTCGATGGATATAGGTATTATAGGGATCTTTGATTGCCAGATCCGAATAGTAAACGACACGTGGGTGAGGTTTACCCTGTTTTTCGGTGATTATGTAGACGACAGTGGCGCAGGATTGAAGGGCCATGCCTATCGCGATCCGGTTTTGGAATACCGAAGCTATGAGGCCGGCTTCCTGGGGTACTCCATATTCCCTTTCCACGATCGATGCCAGAATGACGTCGTTACGAAGCCTCATCTTGTCCTGCGCGCTTCCTGGAGCGATGTTTTCAAGCTTCTCAAAGAAATTAGCGGCCATGGCGATGACGATGGTTTCAGCCGAAGCCGCAGCAGGGAACATATAGGTATCAGGGAAGAGAAATCCTTCAAAATCGTGGCCAGGCAAGCCCGCCCTTTCGGCGAGCGCGGGATCGGTTGCCGCGGCCAGGAAGGAACTTTGACTGCAGATTCCGGCCTTTTCCAAGATGAGTCCGATAGCCCTCGCCGTGAATCCTTCAGGAATGGTCACCTGTATCTGCAGGACTTTGCCCTCGGACAGCAAGATTATGATATCGAGCATGGATGAGCCCGCTTCGATGCTGTAGGTTCCTGCCTTCAACTTCCTGTCGGCTCCGCTCAGCCTCAGCAAGGCCCTGAAAAGCGAGGGGTTTCGGATAAGGCCTTTTTCAAAAAGCATTGAGGCTATTTCGCCGGCAGACGCTCCGTTCTCTACGCGAAACACTATGGCGCCACCGGCCTTGTTCGTTCCGCCCATCTTCGTTATGGCGACAGTCAGGAAGGCGAGGAGGAGACCAATAAATGCGATGATGAGAATTCCGAGTATGATGTTTTTTCTTCTCATCGCTCTCCCCCGGATTCAGCTTTCATGAAAACGCGGCGGGGATGGGCGCGCATTTCCAGGAAAGCAGTGGCGATTTTCTCTGGCGGAACCAGAGCGCCTGCGCCTATGCCAGGACAGCATCTGCCCTCGGACTCCCATGACGCTTCAGTATCGAGTATTTCTTCCCAGAAAGGATAGGTTCGGCATTGGACAGGTCGGACCGAGTAAACCGAACAGCGGCCTCCCGCAAGGAATATGCAGTCGTAGCCGGATTTTTCCCTCAGGCTGAGGGCTGTCCCTCCATCCACTTCAACCGCCCTGCAATAGTTGCGGAAAAATTCTTCCAGGTCCATGGCAAAAAATGCGCAGAGGCTTGAGATGTCGGCATCGCTGAGCCAGACGAAGCCCGGAGAACCCGTGCAGCAGTAGGAGCATTGTTGGCATTCAAACCGCAATCCGCGGCTGCTGGCATTTTCAAGCATGGCTGCTCTCCGGTAGTGCGTGGCTTATGATAAAAAAACCTCCTCGACACGAGGAGGTTTTGGGGAGAGAAGGATTTGAACCTTCGAAGGCGTACGCCAACAGATTTACAGTCTGCCCCCTTTGACCACTCGGGAATCTCCCCAGAAGGGCAATCTCAAAACCCTCGAGCCATCTCCCGGAATCGAACCGGGGACCCCGAGATTACAAGTCACGTGCTCTGCCAGCTGAGCTAAGATGGCACTGGCGACGAAAGCGACTATACATAAAAGCGCCGGCATGCGTCAAGGCCTATTCGCTTCTTCTATCTTCTACTATCGGCGAGCGATCAGGCGAAGACAGATCCGTTCCATTCGTCCGGATGGGCGGCTTCCGGATGTATGCCTATGAGGCTGAGGGCGATATCCCCTGCCGCGATGGCGTGATGATCAGAACGCTCATCGAAGGTTCGTTCGTTGCGGCCGTCGGTGAGAAAGCAATAGGTATAGCCGTCGGTGCCTTCGAAGCACTTGAGGTTGTCGTGGTATTGGTTTCTTCCCGGTATGGTCCATCGCGCCGGGATTGATCTGTTATTGGAGGATGGTCCGTTGATATTGATGAAAGTATCGGGTTTCCATGCCGCCATGAGCCGCGCGAGATTATCCGCCACAAATGCCGCGCAGGCATTGTAGTCGAGGGGCGGAATGTACTGGGCGCAGGAAACGGCGATGGCGGGAATCCCTACAAGAGCCGCCTGGCGTGCCGCTCCGCAGGTTCCGGAATAGATTATGTCCGTACCCAGGTTGGGTCCCCTGTTGATGCCGGAAACGACAAGATCGGGTTTTTCCTTCATCACCCAGAGCCTTGCTACGATGATACAGTCGGCGGGCGTGCCCGAACAGGAATAGACTCCATCCGAAAGTTTTTTCACCTTCGTGGGATGACGAAGTGTCATGGAATGCGAGACCCCAGAGCGCTCAGCCTCGGGGGCGATGACGATTATCTCGTTGTCAGCCCCACTCTTCCCCTTCGATGCCTTGAGATAGCGCACAAGTACATCGAGACCTTCGGCATCGATGCCGTCATCATTGGTTACAAGAATCCGCATGTATCACTCCGAATTGTCATTGGGGGAAGTTCAGCCGGTAATAACCTTCATTCCGCCATTGATGGAAGTCTCGTAGATTTGAGCTTTAAAGCCAAAAATCCTCTCATATTCCTCGAGCCGCTTGCGGTATTCGTCGAGGGCTTCAGTCTGCATCACCGAAACGATACAGCCCCCGAAACCGGGACCTGTCATGCGCGAACAGAGGATGCCGTCGATCTCAAGCGATCGCTTGACGAGCCAGTCGACTTCGGGACAGGAGATCTCGTAGTGATTCCTCAGGGAAGTGTGGGATTTGTTCATGATTCTGCCGAAGGATGCGGAATCCTGCCTGGCCAAGGCTTCCTCAGCCTCAAGCACCCTGGAGGTTTCCTCAACAATGTGGATGCATCGCCGCCGGACGCTCTCCGGCAGGATGCCCATGAGATCGTCGAGCTCGGACATCCTCACGTCACGGAGCGTTTTGCCACCCCTGGGGGCTAGGTACTGGAGACATTTGCGGCAATCATCGATGCGCTGATTGAGTTCCATTTCGGCCGAGGTGCGGGGAACGCGGGAATCCGTAAGGACCAGGTTCCATGTCTCATCGAGGAACTGTACCGCGCGCCTTCGCGGAATGCGCAGATCTATGATGGAGAGCGAACGGATTCCCGGGGCAATGCAGGCAAGATAATCGTAGATGGCTATGGGTTTTTCCATAAACACCGACTGAGCCTTGCAAGTTAACTCCGCAAGTTCTTCGTTCTTTATCGATAGACCGAAGATAGTCTTGAGAGCGAGCGCCGTTGCCATGTTGATGGCAGCCGAAATACCCAGGCCGAGACCCTGGGGAACGTTTCCGCTTATCGTTACGTTGATGCCCTTGCCCTGGAAATCGTACAGTTTGGCGAAATAGTCATAGACGGATTTTACATGATTAGCCCAGCGGTCTTCACGCTTATATTTCAAGGTTCCCGTCGATGCCCGTTTGCGTTCCCCCAGATCGGAGGCGAAGAATCGCATCGAAGAATCCTTGCGCTGGGAAATGGCCACCTTCATGTCGTAGGAAATCGCGGCCGCCAGCACGATTCCATCGCTCGATGCGGTGTGCTCGCCGAGGAGCTTGACGGTGGCCGGAGCCGAGGCAACGCACGCGGGTGAGGTTTCGTATTCGGTCAAATGGACCGCGAAGATGTCTTTCATCAACCCTTCTTTTCGGCTCTACCCGCGACCAGGATCAAAAATCATACAATGGAATCATTTTACATTACTTATCGCGATGGTTCAATAAAAAAAACACCGCTGGCTTTCATCATTTTTCGCAACTTCATTATCTGGCCTTCGGCTTCTTTCAGCTCGGCCTCATAGCGGCGGCGTTCCAGTATCTTCGCCTCAACCCCTTTCGCCTTCCATGCGCCCGATTTTCCTATGTATTCCGTGACAACCTTCCCGTTCTCGCGCTTGACGAGATACATGTACGAGCCGTTACCACGCTTCTTGACGGCAAGCGAGCCCTTGGGGCGCTGAAAACACTCTTCCTTCAGCAGCGTCACCCTGTGGTACAAACGCTTATACTCGTTCTGCAGCATCGTCTCTATGGCGCTCATCACTGGACCTCGTTGGATTTATACCACAACCTGGCGTTATGAGGAAGGATTTTTTCCTTTTATCGCAGGAAATGTAGACGCTTGAAGGCAGGATCCGGCAATGAGCGATGCGCGATTCGAACGCGCGACCTTCGGCTCCGGAGGCCGACGCTCTATCCAGCTGAGCTAATCGCCCGTATGACAGCGCCGAAAGCGAAAAGCCCTCTCAAGCGCAGGTTATAGTAGTACGAGGCTTCAATGAAAGTCAAGAAGCGCCCGATTTCCAGCGCTCCACTCCATGCCCGGTTTCCAGCTTGCCCACTAGACCTCCAGTCCTTTGTCCGCCCACAATCCGCTCATGGAAAAGATCATTCTGGCATCGTCCTCCCCCCGGCGAAAGGAAATCCTTGCCTCTCTTGCCGTCCCCTTCATAACCATTCACCCTGACATCGACGAGACTATCTGCGATCACATAGATCCTGAATACAGGGTGCTAGCCCTGGCTGAAAAGAAAGCGGCAGCCGGTCTGGATCTGCTCGGAACCATCGAGAAAAAAGACGGATGGCCCCGACTGTTGCTCGCGGCTGACACTCTCGTCGCCTTCCACCTCTCCAGGGGATGGAAGACTATAGGAAAACCTCGCGACAGGGACGAAGCGAGGACTATGCTTCACTATATGGAAGGCCACACCCATCGGGTATTTTCCGGGCTTTGTCTTCTGGATACCAGGAAAGGCGAGCGGCATTCAGTCCTTTCCTCCACGAAGGTGAGATTTTCCTCAATGAGCGGAATGGAGATCGAACGCTACCTTGATACAGGTGAATGGGAGGGAGCGGCAGGGGCATACCGGGCTCAGGGGGCAGGTTCCTGCTTTATATCCTCCCTTCAGGGATCATGGTCCTGCGTGGTGGGCTTGCCAATCCGCGAACTTTATGGCATTCTCAGAGACGCTGATTACGACTTCGGAGTCACCGGGCGCTCCTAGCTGTACATAAAATTTGTGCATCCTGTTCCACTCCATGTTTCCGGTCTCCGATCGTAGCAGCACAAGGCACTTAAGTGCCGAATCGATAAGGTGCCTGGCACAAGTCGATTAATCTTCCGCCCGGCTATGGCGACATTCCGGGACGAGAATCAGAGAAGGGGATCAGGTTAGCCTGATCACGGGAGGAACTCTTGGCAGTAGTTACCATGAAGAACCTGCTTGAATCCGGTGTGCATTTCGGTCACCAGGTCAAGCGCTGGGATCCCAGGATGAAGAAATTCATCTTCGCGGAACGCAATGGGATCCACATCATCGATCTCCAGAAAACCATCCAGGCGATCAAGGATGCCTATGAGGCTGTCCAGAAAGTCGTCAGTTCCGGCAAGACCGTGCTCTTCGTCGGAACGAAGAAGCAGGCCCAGACCGCGATCCAGAAAGAATCCGAGCGCTGCGAACAGTTTTACGTCAACAATCGCTGGCTCGGCGGCATGCTCACCAATTTTTCCACCATCAAACGATCCATCCAGCGCCTAAAAAAAATTGAACGAATGGAAGTGGACGGTACCTTCGAAAGCCTTACGAAGAAGGAAGTCGCTAGTCTCCAGAAAGAAAAGATCAAGCTCGAGAAAAACCTCGGCGGCATCAAGGAGATGAAGGACCTTCCTGGTATCCTCTTTGTCGTCGATACCCGCAAGGAAGCCATCGCGGTCGCCGAAGCCCAGCGCCTCGGTATCCCCATCGTCGCCGTCGTGGACACCAACTGCAACCCCGAAGGGATCACCTACCCCATTCCCGGCAATGACGACGCCATCCGTTCCATCAGCCTCTTCACCCAGATCATCGCCAACGCCGTCGTTGAAGCCGGCGCTTCCGAAGGCCTCAAGATCATCGAGAGCCTTCCTGTCGAGGAAGTGGAAGAAGTCCACACCGACGCGGTGAGCAAGGAAGAGAACGAGGTTGAAGTCGACATAAGCAGCTATGCCGAAGCCACCGTCGCACCGGAAGCGGTCGCTCCCGCCGCCGTCGAAGCCGAGCCGGAAGCGTCCCTTCCCATTATCGACGAAGACAAGCTGTACGAGAAAAAATAAGGAGCAAGACCGTGGATATCAAAGCTTCAGACATAAAGAATCTAAGAGAGAAGACAGGCGCCGGAATGATGGACTGCAAGAAGGCGTTGATGGAAGCCGAAGGCGACTTCGCTGCAGCTGAAAAACTCCTGCGAGAATGGGGCATGGCAGGTCTCGAAAAGCGAGCCAATCGCGCCACCAACGAAGGAAAAATCTTTCTCGTCGAGAAGGATGGAAATATCGGTCTCGCGGAAATAGTCTGTGAAACGGATTTTGTGGCGAAAAACGCCGACTTTATCGCCGATGGCTACAAGATCGCCGAAAAAGCCTTCTCGGCCAAAGCCAACGACGTCAATCCTGAACTCGACTCCATGGTTAAAGACATCGCCATCGTCATCAAGGAAAACATCGCCCTCAAGCGTGTCCGCTTTTTCGAGGCGGCGGCAGGCGAATACCTCCACAGCTATACGCACGGCGAAGGCAAGCTCGTCGTCGTTGTCAGAGCTAAAGCCGCTTCAGGTTCAGCCTTCGCCGACGACAGGGTCAAGAGCTTCATCCATGACGTGGCTCTCCATATCGCTGCCTTCAACCCCATGTTCCTTGACCAGACCCAGCCCGATGCATCGTGGGTGAAGGAACAGCAGGAGATCTTCGCCAAACAGGTGGAGCTGGATGAAAAGCTCAAAGCCAAGCCGGCTAAAGTAATCGAAGGCATTCTCGCCGGCAAGCTGAAAAAGCTCATGTCTGACGTCTGCCTCCTCGATCAGCCTTTCGTGAAGGATGAGAAGATGAGTGTCGCGACAGCCCTGGCCGCAGTGAAAAAAGAAACCGGCGTAGACTTCGGCATCGTCAACTACTCCTATATCAAAGTCGGTGAAGCTGTTTGACAAGGCGCCGTCGTCGATAGAGTATAGAAGCGGAGCGACACAAGCGCCGCTCCGCGATCCATTTCAAGAAGGGAGGGTTTATGGAATCGGTAAAGGCCGCATGCGATGAGCGCATGAAGAAAACGATCGCTTCCTTGAGGGATGAATTCAATGGCATCCGCACCGGTCGGGCATCCGCTTCCCTCCTGGATAAAATCCGGGTGGACTATTATGGACAGAAAAGCCCCCTTTCGCAGGTAGCCACCGTATCCGTGCCCGAGGCGAGACTCATCGTGGTTCAGCCATGGGACAGGGCACTCTTCAGCGAGATAGAAAAAGCCATACTGAAATCTGAATTGGGCCTCAACCCCTCGAATGACGGAAAAGTCATACGCATCGCCATCCCTCCCCTCACCGAACAGCGGAGGAAGGAACTGGTAAAATCGGCAAAGGCCATAGCCGAACAGTCGAGGGTCTCCATAAGGAATATCAGGCGGGATGGCCTCGAGGACATCAAGAAGCAGCAGTCTGCCGGTGGCGTGGCCGAAGACCTCCTGAAAAAGGAGGAGGATGAGATACAGAAGCTCACCGATTCCTACATTCTCCAGATTTCCAAGGTTCTCGAGGAAAAAGAAAAAGAAATCATGGAAGTCTGAATGTCTTCTAAAAGAGCCAAAGGGGCCGGAGGATCCATGAATGGCGCCGTACTTCCCCAGCATGTCGCCATAATCATGGATGGAAACGGCCGCTGGGCTGCCAAAAGAGGTTTGCCGAGGACAGAAGGACACCGACAGGGGCTCTCTTCGGCGAAACGAATTGTCGCCGCAGCCTCGGCACTTGGAATCCGTTACCTCTCCCTCTATACATTTTCCACTGAAAATTGGAAGCGTACTCATGATGAAGTAGGCTTCCTGATGACGCTCATCAAAAACCACTTGGCAGCTGAGTTGGACTTTTACAGGCAGAACAGGATCAAGGTCCTGCACTCCGGCCGCAGGGCCGAGCTCTCCGCGGACATCCTCGCGGAAATTGATTCGGTTGTGAGGGATACTGCCGATTTCCCCGGGATGGTCGTCAACCTTGCCATCAACTATGGCGGGAGGGACGAAATCGCCAGAGCGGTAAAGAAGACCATGGCTTCCTCCGGCTACGGCTCGTCGCCTGAGGCATTCAGCGCCGAGGACATCGACAAGAACCTGGACCACCCAGAGCTTCCCGATCCCGATATCATCATACGGACCGGCGGGGAATACAGGCTGTCCAACTTTCTTCTCTGGCAGTCAGCCTACGCGGAGCTCTATTTTTCCGATCGTCTCTGGCCTGACTTCTGCGAGGATGACTTGAAAACCGCCATCGCTGATTACGGATCGCGCGAAAGGCGATTCGGGGGAACGAAATGACGAAGAACATCATACAGCGATTGCTCGTTTTCATTCTGGGCGTGCCTCTCTTCATATCCGTCGTGGTTTACGCTTCCTTCTGACGGAATGTTATCTTGGCCTTTTTGGTCGTTGCCATTCAGATCCTCTGCGCTGGCGAGACTTCGTCGCTTTTTTCCTTCAAGAAGATAAAAGTCAATAAGACATATATTACCATCCTCTCCGTCTCGGCGGCCTTGATACTGTATTTGTCGCCCGTCCTGAGCGGCCTGCTCCCCTCCCGGCCATCGTCCCTGGAGA
>JBAQLW010000271.1:0-2167 GCA_049302175.1 Rectinemataceae bacterium | reverse complement strand
CGTGGATAGCCTCTTTTCGGGGTATTGCCTCGCCGCGGAAACTTCCGAAGCGGCTACATTTTTGCGTCGACTTCGGCTTTCATGGACCGGAATGTCTCGGCATCGATCTCGCCGCGCGCGTACCGCTCGATGAGGATGTCGATCCCCCGTTCTTTCTGGCCTAAGAGATCCGGTTTTCGGCTTTTGCCCAATCGCACGATCAGCACTATCACCAGCGCGATGATCGCCACCATGAATATTCCCATAACAATGCCTCCCCAGGGGAATCCAGTCGCATAGCCTTCTCTGAATCCACCAGGGATCCAGTTATTGTAATTCCAATTGTGGTACATAAAAAGCCTCCATGCTTTGTCTATAGTAATGCAGGAATCGTGCCAAACCTAAAGTACGGATTTTATGTCATAATCAGCCTGAAACGGCTCGTTTAGGGCAAAAAGGATGCCGGTAAGTGATTCAACGCTTTGTGGGATGGGCAATTATTACGGGAGATGGGCAAACATTGCCCTTGACGGCCTGACTGAGACCTTGAATGCCGGGGACGGGCATCGAACCCGCACGCCGTTTGCACAGCAAGGGATTTTAAGTCCCTGGTGTCTACCAATTCCACCACCCCGGCGGAAAAGCAAAACAATAGTAGCCGCGAGGCCCGGGAATGGTCAAGCGCGGACAAAATTTATAGGTCGAAGAATTCCTTCAGATATACGGCTACACCATCCTCATCCACTGACAGAGTTACGGCGTCGACCTTGACCTTCAGCTCGTCATGCGCATTGCCCATGGCGACGCCATGACCTGCCGCAAGCAGCATGTCCTCATCGTTTTCAGCGTCGCCAAATGCGATCACCTCGTCGAGGCTGCCGCCCCAATACCCAACGCATGTGCGCAGCCCCGAAGATTTATTGACGCCGTTTACGACGACCTCGAGCATGAAGGGTGCCGAGTACATGATTTGGGCTACGCTGCCCAGCTCCCTGTCGAGAAGAGTCTTGATAAGCTCCAGCTTCTCATGATCATCGAGAAATATGCATTTCGTGAACGCGAGCCTGCCGTAATTGTCGAAATTGACCTTCTCTCCCTCGAAGCCCGAGCGCTTGACGTAGAGCGCTGTGTAAGCCCTCTCGCGTTCGAAATACCAGCTGTCGCCAATGAAGGCGTGGAAGTGGGAGTCGAACGCGCGGGATATGGCGACAAGGCGGCGCGAGAGTTCGTCGTCCATATGTGTCTGGGCGATCAAAGAGCCCGAACCGTCATAGACATCGGCCCCATTGGAGCAGACGAAACCGTCGGCGCCGCCGAGGCTGGCGATGTGTCGTATCGTGGACGCGTATACCCTGCCAGTCGAAATGATTACCTTCTTACCCAGCTTTCTGCAGGCGATCAGCGTGTCGCGGACAAGGGGGGAGAGGACAAAATTCCTGTCGAGTATAGTGCCGTCCATATCGAGGGCAATGTATTTGTAGTTCGCGTTCTTCATCGGAGTTCCTTAGGTCGGCTAGATACCCCATGATACCGGAGAATGGAGAGCTTGTCATGTGCGAGGCGCATGCCATCGAGAGGCGGAAACACATATTGTCGCCTTTACATTTGAGACCGAGCTGTAGGACAATGCTCGTACAATGGCTGACAACTACATAATAGCGGGCGCCACGATCATCCTGGCCGACAAGCTCCTCGAAGGAGGGCTTGTTGTCGTCAGGGATGGAAGGATCGACTATATCGGCGAAGAGAGTCTTGAAGGCTATCTCCGCGCTCACCCGACGGACGAAAACCTCGACCTGATCGATGGCTTCTCCAGTTTTCTGGCGCCTCGCCTGGTGGAAATGCATATGCATGGAGCCTTCGGTATAGGCTTCGAGAACATCTCGAACGGCGCCGATCTCCTTTCGATCGCCTCTGGCCTTGAAGCGAGGGGGGTGGGTTGCTTCGTACCCACGATACTCTGGGACGAGGCCGCGGTTTCCCGTCTTGTCGCAGCCATTGAAACATCAGGTCTGCCGGAGAATATTCTGCCCGGCATTTACATTGAAGGACCCTTCGTCAATCCGGAGAAACGCGGAGGAATTGGTCTCGACCAGATCACCGATCCCGACCCCAATCTGTGCAGGAAAATCATCGCGACGGCGAGGGGACGGCTGAAGGTGATGGCGCTCGCGCCCGAGCTGCCGGG
>JBAQLW010000270.1:0-2903 GCA_049302175.1 Rectinemataceae bacterium | reverse complement strand
ATACTTGCTGATCAGGTTCTCGGGGATCCGCACCAGTTCCTCCCTGGGCAGCAGGGAGAGGATGGACCAGCCGAGGTCGAGAGTCTGTTCTATGCTCCTGTCCTCGAATTCGCCCTGGGCGAGGTATCTCGTCTCGAAGGCTTCGCCGAATTCCAGATAGACCTTGTCGCGCGCCGACAGTTCCTCCTCGCCGATGATGGCGGCCAGGTCGCGCACCGAGCGCACATAGGCGTAGGCCGAAAAGAGCTGGGAGGAGAGGTCCCTGTGGTCTTCCCTCGTCATGCCCTCGCCGATGCCGTCTTTCATGAGGCGCGAGAGCGAAGGCAGGCCGGCTATGGGCGGGTAGACGCCGCGCTGGGCGAGGTCCCGCTCCAGAACGATCTGGCCCTCGGTGATGTAGCCGGTGAGGTCGGGTATGGGGTGGGATATGTCGTCGTTGGGCATCGAGAGGATGGGCAGCTGCGTGATGGAGCCGCCTGAGCCTTCGATGCGGCCGGCCCGCTCGTAGAGCGAAGCCAGGTCAGAGTAGAGGTAGCCTGGATAGCCTTTCCGCGAGGGGACCTCGTTGCGCGCCGCCGAGACTTCGCGAAGGGCCTCGCAGTAATTGGTCATGTCCGTCATCACCACGAGGACGTGCATGTTCTTTTCGTAGGCGAGGTATTCGGCGGCGGTCAAGGCGCTGCGGGGCGTAAGGAGCCGCTCGATGGAGGGACTGTCCGCCAGGGAGAGGAACATGACGACGCGCGAGAGGACGCCCGACTGCTCGAAGGCGTCGATGAAGTAGCGCGCGACGTCGTATTTGATGCCCATGCCGGCGAAGACGACGGCGAACTGAGTCTCCCCTCCCCTCACCTTGGCCTGCCTGATTATCTGGGCGGCCAGCCTGTTGTGAGGCAGCCCGTTGCCCGAGAAAATGGGTAGCTTCTGACCACGGATCAAGGTGTTCATCCCGTCTATGGCCGATATGCCCGTCTGGATGAAGTCCCTGGGGTAGACGCGCGCGCTGGGATTGATGGGGAGACCGTTTATGTCGCGCAAATCGGAGGATGCTATTTCCGGATAGCCGTCGATGGGCTTGCCGAGACCGTTGAAGATGCGCCCCACGATGTCGGAGCCGACACGGAACTCGAGGGGCTTTCCCAGGTATTCGACCCATGCCTCGTCAAGCGATATGCCGGAGGTGTCGGAAAAAAGCTGTATGGCCACGGCCTGTTCGGAGATATCGACGACACGGCCTATCCTCAGCTGCCCGTACCTGTCCTTGATGCGCACGAGTTCTGAGAAGCCGACATTTTCGGTTCTCGCGGCGATGACGATGGGGCCGTCGGCCTTGGTCAGGCCCCTGTATTCGGTTCCTCTCATTTTGTCACCGTCCTGTCTGCCGCGGCGTCAAATCCAGCCGCGGCGCCAAGCCCCAATCCAGCGCCCAATTCGGCGAAAGCCTGCCTGATTTCCAGAAGGACGCCCCGTCCTTCCTCAACGCGTTCGTTTGGTATGGAGCTTTTCAGCCGCATCAACCTGTTCCGCAGGGGCATGGCGGCAATCTTGGGCAGAGGCGTCCCTCCATGGATGGCTTTTTCCGCCGATTCATGGAAGGTGAGAATGCATTCGAGAATCATCGTCTGCCTCGCCGGGATGCAGTACATGTCGACCGTGTCGAAGCTGCTCTGCTGCAGGAATCCGATCTTCAGGAGCTCGGCCGTCATGAGGATGAGGCGCTGTTCGTCGGGAAGGGCGTCGGGGCCTATAAGCCGCACGATTTCGGCGAGCCTGCGCTCCTTCTTGAGAATGTCCATAGCCCTAGCCCTGAATTTTTTCCAGGAACTGTCGATGCCGTCCCAGAAGGCCATCAGATCGTCGGCGTATTCGGAATAGGAGTCGTTCCAGGAAATGGCCGGGTAATGGCGGGCGTTCGCGAGATCGCGGTCGAGAGCCCAGAAGCAGCGTATGAAGCGTTTGGTGTGCTGGGTCACCGGCTCCGAGAAGTCGCCTCCGGGAGGCGAAACGGCCCCGATGATGGTGACGGAGCCTTTCTTTCCTTCCAGCGTCGTGACCATGCCGCCGCGCTCGTAGAATTCGGCGAGCCTCGTGGGAAGATAGGCGGGGAATCCCTCTTCGGCGGGCATCTCCTCGAGACGCCCGGAGAGTTCCCTCAGGGCTTCAGCCCAGCGGGAGGTCGAATCGGCCATGACGGCCACCTGGTAGCCCATGTCGCGGTAGTACTCGGCGATGGTTATGCCCGTGTAGATAGATACTTCACGGGCGGCGACGGGCATGTTCGAGGTGTTGGCGATGAGGATGGTCCGCTCCATGAGTGACCGTCCCGTCCTCGGGTCGATGAGCCGGGGGAATTCGGTGAGGACGTCGGTCATCTCGTTGCCGCGCTCGCCGCAGCCGATGTAGACGATGATGTCGGCGTCGCACCATTTGGCGATCGCGTGCTGCGTCATCGTCTTGCCGGTGCCGAAGCCGCCGGGCACGGCCGCGCATCCGCCCTTGGCCACGGGAAAGAGCACGTCGATGACGCGCAGGCCTGTGACAAGGGGTTCGTTGGGTACGAGTTTCTGCGCGAAACCGCGGGCCTTTCGGACCGGCCAGCGCGACGAAGCCGAGTATTCTTTCCCGGCAGAGGACTTTACAAGGGGCTGTGAAATGTCGTAGTCGCCTTCGGCGGCCACCCAGGCCGCGATGCTTGGAGGCGTCGTCCCGTCGAAGGCTAGCCTATGGAGGACGGAGGGCGTCTCCTGCACCGTTCCATAGACGATGCCGGGGCCGATGGGCTCGCCTGCGGCCAACGTTGGCTGGAAGTGCCACTTTTTCTTAGCGTCGAGGGCGTCGCCCGCGACGCCGGGCAGGAGCATGGGGCCTGAAAGAGCCTTCAGCAGGGGCAGCGGCCGCTGTAT
>JBAQLW010000269.1:0-4215 GCA_049302175.1 Rectinemataceae bacterium | reverse complement strand
GCTGGAAGCCGCCCGAGGCGCGATAGAGGCTGCCCAGATCGAAAGCGACCAGATTCGCGCGATCGTCATCACGAACCAGAGAGAAACGACGCTGCTCTGGGAGAGGGATACGGGCAAGCCCGTGTACAACGCCATCGTGTGGCAATGCAGGCGTTCGTCGGGCATCTGCGACGAGCTGCGGGCGGTGGCTGGGGCGGAAGCGACGATTCGCGAGAAGACGGGCCTTGTGCTCGACGCGTATTTTTCGGGCACGAAGCTCACCTGGCTTTTCAGGGAGCGTCCCGACCTGCGCGTTCGGGCCGAGCGCGGCGAGCTGATGTTCGGCACGGTGGATTCCTGGCTCGTGTACAGGCTGACCGGGCGGCACGCCACGGATCCGACCAACGCGAGCCGTACCCTGCTGTTCAATATCAAAAAGAGGGAATGGGATGGCGAGCTCCTCGGCATGTTTGGCGTGCCGCCCTCCGTCCTGCCCGAAGTGCTCCCGAGTTCGGGCTTCTTCGGCACTACGCGCAAAGAGCTTTTCGGCACTGAAATTCCCGTCACGGGCGTCGCCGGCGACCAGCAGGCCGCCCTCTTCGGACATGCCTGCTTCGAGCCGGGCGAGGCCAAGAACACCTATGGCACGGGCTGCTTCACCCTCATGAATACGGGACCTTTTCCCGTCGCATCACGGAATAATCTTCTCACGACGGTGGCCTGGGACCTGGGCAATGGTTACACTTATGCCCTCGAGGGTTCCGTCTTCATCGCCGGTGCCGTCATCCAGTGGCTGCGCGACCAAATGGGCATGCTCGCGGAGTCAGCGGAGAGCGAAGCCCTGGCCCGCTCCGTGCCGGACACGGGTGGCGTCTACCTCGTCCCCGCCTTCGTGGGTTTGGGCGCTCCCTACTGGGATTCAGAGGTTCGAGGCACTGTCGTGGGGATAACCCGGGGCACGACCCGCGCCCATTTCGTGCGCGCCGCCCTTGAAGCCATCGCCTACGAATCGAGGGATCTCCTCGACGCGATGGAGAAGGATTCTGGCCGCGCCCTTGCGAGCATCAAAGCCGATGGGGGCGCGACGGCCAACTCTTTCCTGATGCAGTTCCAAGCCGATATAATCGACAGGAACGTCGTGCTGCCCGAGGTGGCCGAAACGACGGCCTTGGGCGCGGCATACATGGCAGGTCTCGCCGTCGGCTACTGGTCGGGTCTGGACGATGTGAAGAACAACTGGCGCATGCGGCGCGAATTCAGGCCGCAGATGGGATCGGAAACCTCGGACCGCCTTGTTGAGGGCTGGGCCAAGGCCGTAACCGCGGCACGCTCGTACCGATAAAACGTTCGTAGTAAAGAAGGGAGGCACTATGACGAGAGCTGAAAAGGCGGTGGCCTTGCACAACGGCGGTTCATCCTGTTCTCAGGCAGTTTTCACCGTATTCGCCGACGATTTCGGTCTCGACGAAGGTCTCGCCCACAAGCTTTCGACGGGCCTGGGCGGCGGTATCGGCAGGCTGGGGCTCAGCTGCGGGGCTCTTACGGGCGGGGTTCTCGCCCTATCCCTGGCTTTCGGCAGCGCGACAGGCGCGGATCAGGATGCCAAGATGAAGACGTACGAGGTCGTATCGAAATTCATGGCCGACATGGAAGCCAAGTACGGTACTACGCAATGCCGGGTCCTGCTGGAAGGCGCCGACCTGTGGACCGAAGCCGGCCGCTCCGAGGTGAAGGCCAAAGGCCTGGGCGAAAAAGTATGCAACAGGATGGTGGCCGAGGCTGTCGACTATGTCGAGCGCGCAACAGCCCAAGGCGCGCAGGGAAAGACCAATGGATGAGCGCTTCCTGCAGGGCAGGCATTTCCTGAAATCCAACTGGCACTTCGTCACGGACATAAAATCCGATCAGTCGTTAGGCTTGCCGCCTCCTCCCCAGGAGCTCCCACCAGAGGCTGACGACAGCCTGGTGACCCTCCCGTCCGTGGAACATCTCTTCGAAGGCGGAGCTTCTCTCCACGCACTTCTGCAAAACCGCAAATCCCGGCGGAACTTCCGGATTTCGGCGCTTGCGCTCGAAGAACTCTCCTATCTTCTGTGGGCCTGTGAGGGCGTACGTGAGAACAAGGGCAAGTTTTCCTTCAGGACGGCGCCATCGGGAGGCGCCAGGCATCCCCTCGATCTCTATGTTTTCGCGCGGAGGGTCGCCGGTATCAAACCGGGGCTCTATCGCTATCTTCCCGTCGAGCATATCCTCGTCCTCGAACGGGAGGGCGACGATTCTGAATCCCTCGACAGGGCGCTCATGGGCCAGCTGCAGAACGCTTCCTGCGTTTTCTTCTGGGCCGCCGTGCCCTACAGGAGCGAATGGCGCTACGGCAAAGCCGCCGACAAGCTTGTCGCGCTCGACGCCGGCCACTCCTGCCAGAATCTTTACCTCGCCTGCGAAGCCCTGGGCTTTGGAACCTGCGCCATAGGAAAATATGAGCAGACCGAGCTCGACGGATATCTCGGCCTCGACGGCGAAGACATGTTCGCCATGTATGCCGCCATCGTGGGGAAGCCCGCTGAAAAGGAATAGGGGAAATCCATGGAACTCGATATCGTCCAACTTCAAATACCGGAAGGCTGCAACATCGTCGTCGGCCAATCGCATTTCATCAAGACCGTCGAGGACATCGCCGAGATAATGGCGAACGCGGTGCCTGGCGCGAAATACGGGCTCGCTTTCTGCGAAGCCTCCGGCCCCTGCCTTGTTCGGACCGAAGGCAATGACACAGCGTTGGTTGACGCCGCAACGTTGTGCGCTCTCAGTATTGGCGCCGGCCACTCTTTCTATCTCATGCTCGGCGACGGATGCTATCCCATAAACATATTGGACCGCGTCAAGGCTTGTCCGGAAGTATGCAGGGTTTATTGCGCCACGGCCAACCCGCTGCAGGTTGTGCGCGCGAAGAGCGCCCAGGGCGCTGGCATCGTAGGCGTGATCGACGGATCCTCGCCCCTCGGCGTCGAGGGCGATGCCGACAAGGCCGACCGCAAGGCTATGCTCCGCAGGTTTGGCTACAAATTCTAGGCAGGTGATCTAGCGGTCGCGAAGCGCGGCAAGAACCACTTCCTTTCTAAGCTCGTTGATGTTCTGCGGCGCCTCCACATGTAGACGGTTAGCAAGGATGGCGACTGCAAGCTGCGATTCACGGTTCAGATAGAGATAGGTTCCGGTAAAGCCCGTGTGGCCAAAGCCGCCGACCGGATAGAGTTCGCCCAGCTGGAAACCCAGGCCGCGATTCCCTCCCTGATCCTTACCGGTCTCCGCGACAAGGCTCGGCGAGAGAAATCCGCTGTGGCCGTTCGGATCCAGATACAGCCTGCCCAGCGCGCAGAGGTCGCGTGCCGTCGAGAAAATGCCGGCGTGTCCGGCCACGCCGCCGAAAAAGTAGTGGCAGTTCCCATCGTCTGGCTCGCCAACGAAGGGTATGCCATCAGGGCGCCATCCGGAAAAGACAAGACCGAGGTCCTCTACCATCTTCTTCTCGATGGGATTGCCGAATTCCGTCGCGGCGAAGGGACCGCGCTCGAGCTTGTATCCTGTGTCAGCCAACTTTAACGGTCCGAAGACGATATCGCGCATCGCAGTTTTCAGCGGGAATCCGCTTGCGTTTTCCACGATCTTGCCGAGGAGCATGTAGTTGAGGTCGGAATAAACAATCTCGCCGCCGAGGGGGAAGCGCTCTAGGACTTTTTCCATTACTGAAGCGAAATCGCCCCCGCCCGTGGCATAGAATGGATACCAGTAATGCAGGCCGCTCGAATGCGTCATCAGCTTCCTGACCGTGATGGCGGAAAAAGCTTTTTCGAGCAGCGGATGTCCTGACGACATCCTGGCGGTATATGCCATATCGCACAACGCTGTATCGAGTGCCAGCTTTTTCAATGTCGCGAGGCGCAGCGCTGCCGTCGTTGCAAAAAGTTTCGTCAGGGAGGCGAGGTCGAATTTCGTGCTCGTTGCCATGGGATCGTGGCGGTTCGCCGCGACGAGCGCGTATCCGTACGCGTTTTCAAAAATCAGCTGGGTGCCGCGCTCGATCCGGATGACGAGTCCCGCGGCGAGTTTCCGCGAAATAGCGCGCTCGGCGATGGCGTCCATAGCGTCGGCCAGCAGGTCTTCACTCATGGTTTCTTTTTCACCATCAGGAGTTCCGCGATGCCATCGACGGCGAAATCAGGGATCGATCCAGCC
>JBAQLW010000268.1:0-2487 GCA_049302175.1 Rectinemataceae bacterium | reverse complement strand
GTGATACGTTGGGTGACAGGACCACCTTGGAGTAGGAGGTGCCGTCGATGGAAACCGAACCCATTTCCATGCTCATGTTGTTGTGGAGCCATTCCATCACCTTGGCTCCCGGCCCTTCCTGGGCCAGTACCATGGAAGGAATAATGACGGCGATCAATGCGGTGATGATCAATAATCGTTTCATTGTAACCTCCAGTCCCTTGTCAGAAACGCACCGAGGCGCTCAGGGAAGAACTGACGTCGAAACCGCCTGCTCCGCCATTCATGGAGGGATCGTAGCGGTATGCGTAATCGAGGGTGAGCACCGTGGCACCCGTCTTGTAGTTCACCTTCATGCCGATGGCGGCATCTTCCGGATCGATGAGATCTTCTAAGAAGGGGGTCCTCATCCCGAGGAAATACTTCTCGTATGCGGCTTCGAGGGAGATGCCGCCCAGCATGCCTTCCTTGAGGAGAAAGCTGCCCTTAATGTGGGGATAGAGCGAACTATTGGCGGAGTCCACGGCGGGTTTTTCGGAGAATGGACCGTCCATCTGGACGCTGAACAACGCTTTATCATTCAGGAGACTGAAGCCCAGCATGCCGAGCCATCCGAGCTGGAAGTCGCCTGCGGGATTTATGTCGATGAAGTCATAGCGTTCGGCGCGGTAGAAGTCATAGTTTGTGTCGAAGTAAGATGGGATAAAACCTTTCTGCAGGGCGCGCAGCTGGACAGTGTAGCGCATGAACCTGATGAGGCGGCCGCTGATTCCCGTGATGGCGCCGATGGATTCATTCATCTCGCGCGCGCCTTCGGCGAAGGCGGTGAGCGAGAAGGCTTGGCCTGTCACGACGGGAAGGGTGAGGTCGGCGCCGACCACGAAAATTGGATCGCCCGCGCCTACCGTGGAGTAGAGGAAGGGATTGGTATCCACCGTGGCTGTAACGCCTACCTGGAGCCGGCCGGGCAGGGAGTTGCCGAGGAAGGAGAGAGGCCTGACATAGACCCTGCCGCCTATGACGTCGAGGCGTGCCAGGTTGCCCGTGAGGGCTTCAAAGCCCACATAGGGGAATTTGAAGATGGCGCCGTCGATACCGACCTGTAAACCGAATATCCTCAGGTCGGGCAGGAATCGGGTGTTGGCGTAGTCCGAAACGATCAGCCCGTTGCCCAGGGTGAAGTCGGAAATCGAACCGAGCTTCACATAGAAGGGATCTATGCCCCTGAGGCCATAGCGGACATACATGATCTTGGGCAGGTAGACATCAAGGAGAGTCTGGCTGCCCTGTGGTATCCAGTCGGGGCTGTATATCCTTATGGGGGAGGAGGATTCCTCGGGGTAGAGTTGGAATCTGAACATGAGGTCAAGGCCGATGCCGAATTTTCCGAAAGAGACATCGGGCTGGAACCCCAGCTTGGACCAGCTGGTGAGTTTGGTGGAATCGTCGGGATCGGGGAGGAGATCGGAACCTAGGCCGATGCCAGCAGAAAAACCTGAGCCTGAACCGCCTGACTCCTGGGCGGTCAGCGGTAGGACAAGAACCATAAGCACAAGAATCAGGGAAAGTCGCTTCATTGTTGTCTAGCCTCCTTGGTAAAGGCGATCTGGTCGCTGCGGCATGCGCCTGCTTTCCTGCCGCAATTATATACTACTAATTCACCGATTGCACCGTTTGACAAGCTTTTTAGGGCAAAAGCAGTGGGAGAATCGGAATTTGCTCATGCCGATCCTTGCTGTCGCACCAGGGGAGATTGTATTGTGCGAAAAGGATAACGCTAGAGGGGGAGAATAATGGAGTTTTTTGAAAGGATCGGGGAAATCGCCAGAAGCAAGAGGACCTGTCTCTGCATCGGTCTCGATCCCTACTTCGAGCGCGAAGAAAGGGTAAAAAGCGGCGATGAAGCCTGCCTCGACAGGGCGCTGAAGGCGAATCTCCGCATCATTGAAGCCACTCATACTTTCACCGCCTGCTACAAGCCGAACGTGGCTTTCTACGAAGCCTTCGGGGCCCCAGGGCTCGGAGTGCTGAGGAAAACCCTGGACGCCATTCCGGCGACGATACCTGTCATACTGGACGCGAAGCGGGGCGATATCGATTCGACGGCTCGAGCCTACGCCGATTCGCTTTTTGGGTTCTGGGGCGCCGACGCGGTCACTCTCAGCGCCTATATGGGCAAGGACAGTGTGGATCCCTTCCTGGCATGGGAGGATAAGGGTGTTTTTGTGCTGTGCAAGACGAGCAATGCCGGGGCCGGTGCCTTTCAGAACCTCGAGGTCGACGGTGAACCCCTCTATATACGCCTTGCGAGAGAAACCTCATCATGGTCGAAAAGGGTAGGTTTGGTGGTGGCGGGTAATAGCCCCGAGGCTCTTGCAAGGGTTCGCGCCGCCGCGCCGCGCGCATGGTTCCTGGCGCCGGGCATTGGAGCCCAGGGCGGCAAGGCCGATGAGGCCATGCGCGCGGGCGCCCGCGCCGACGGCTCCGGCATCCTGGTAGTGGCCGCAC
>JBAQLW010000267.1:0-6093 GCA_049302175.1 Rectinemataceae bacterium | reverse complement strand
ATGTCTTTTGTATCTCTTATATAGAGATCATCCTTCTTTAATGATTTCTGTTCTCCATTGAAAAGTGTAAAAAGCTCACCACCAAGAGTACGATCTAGATATAATGGTTCTACTATCTTTGAGTAATCATGCACTGAAGTCAGAAAATTATTTTTGAGTTCAGCCATGAACATTGATTGTACGACTGGTGATACTAATGGAATCCCTTTCTCTTTATAAATAACTGACTCAAGTTGCAGTAAAACATGATATGTTTTTGTAAAGCTTTTATAATATGAATAGTATCCTTGTAGTACTTCTGTTTGAACAAGCTCTTTTCTAGATAATGAGCCATAGTTTTGCTTAAGATCTTCAATCAAAGAATCTTTTGCGATTGCCATTTTATCATTCAAATATGCATTTTTTATATTACTAATCAGCAATAGCCCGATTTTCAAATCAGAGAATAGCTCTTTTGCGGCTGGTGAAATGGACAACATGTGTAGTAGCACCTCTCACGATTAATGCAATAATTTATTCTGGTTTCTTAAATATACCTAACATTTATTGGACAGATCGAAGAAATAAGAAGATTTCAATTATTGCTGAACCATGTAAGATGCCGGATAAAATGAGAAGATATGGGCAAATTATATTAGGAAAACAAGATAGATTCAATGTTGAGAGAAAAGGTCAGGTATTTAGACAGTTTAGAATATTTAAAGACCGTCGGCGGGGCTGCGGACGCCGCCTGGGCCTCGGTTGAGCACGTGCGTGTAAATCATCGTGGTTTTAACGTCACTGTGGCCGAGAAGTTCCTGTACGGTGCGTATGTCATAGCCGCTTTCCAAAAGATGGGTGGCGAAGGAATGACGGAAGGTGTGGCAGCTGGCGCGTTTGGCGATGCCGGCTTTCACTATGGCTTCGTGAACGGCGCTTTGCAGGATGCTCGGGTCCATGTGATAGCGTCCCTGCTGGCTGGTCGCGGGATTTTTCCAGCGGCGTTCTTGTGGGAAGACCCATTGCCATGCCCAATCGGTTGACACGTTTGGGTATTTTTTCTCGAGGGCGTTGGGAATGGGGACTCGGCCCCATCCTTCCGCCAGGTCTTTGTCATGTATTATTTTAACCTGCGCAAGGTGGTCGCTTAGGGCTTTTTTCAATGTTTCGGGTAGCATGGTGACGCGATCTTTTGCGCCTTTTCCGTTGCGGATTAGAATTTCATTGCGGGAAAAATCGATATCCTGTACGCGGAGTTCGAGGCATTCCATTATCCTGATACCCGTACCGTACATGAGAGATGCCGCAAGCCATTTGTCGCCTTTGAGGCCGAATAGGACTTCTCTTACTTCCTGCCTGCTCATTACGACGGGGAGGCGCTTGGGTTTCTTGGCCCTGATCACTTCGCCGACATCTCCGACGGGTATGTTCATTACATTTCGGAAGAAGAACAGCAGGGCGGCAAGCGCTTGGTTTTGCGTGGAGGCGCTCACGTTCTCGGTGATAGCCAGGCGGCTGAGGAAGGTGTTTATTTCGGTTCCGCCGAGGTTTTTGGGAGATTTTTCCTTGTTGGATTCCAGAAAGCGTCGAAGCCATTTTTCGTAGGATTCCTTCGTCCGGTCGCTGTAATGGCGGGCGGAGAGGGCCGCAAGATATCGCTGGATGTAGGGTGCTCGCGTATCGGGTGCCGCTTGGCGGCAAGGTTCGATAAATAGTTCCTTGGGGCCTAATTTTGTCCGCGAATCCACTTCGATGGTGCTGAAGAGGCCGGTATCATACAAGGCTTTTAAAAGTTGGCGTACATTGTTTTTGTTGTCGGGAAGGCGGAATACTTTTCGGATTTTGTCCCAACGGCTGTCCGCGACTTTATGCATGGCATTGATAAGTCTCGGATCATAGGGAAGGCTGATGTGAAGGTAACCCATTTCTGCCCCTGTGATCGAAACGATCATGACGATACCTCCCTTGTTCCGAGGAAGTGAAGGGCTGTGATAAAGGCTTCGCAGCACCGAGGCGGGCAATGCAAACGGGTTCCAAGAGAAGGTGTGGGGGATACGCGGCACTTTCTTCGCCGAAACTGAATAAAAGGCCGAATCGTATCTTTTATTATCGTTCGAACAATAATGATTCTCATACACATCATACGCATCTAGAGTGCGATGTCAATTGAAAAAAGACTACACAATTAATGCCTTTTTATAAGATTTTCCCAGATACTCGTCCTTGGCTATTTTTTACCGTGCCGGGTGGCTACGTCGAAGATGACGGCGGCGGCGAGGACGGCTCCACGGATGACGTATTGGAGGGAAATGTCGGTTCCGAGAAGGTTCATGCCATTCATGAGGGACGTGTAGACAAGGGCACCAATGAGGGAGCCGGTGATTTTACCGACGCCTCCTGCAGCGGAGACGCCGCCTATGTAGCCGGCGGCGATGGCATCCATTTCGAAGAGTTGGCCGGCCTGGGGGGTGGCTGACTGCAGTCTGGAGGTGAAGAGGATGCCCGACACCGCGGTGAGGAATCCCATGGATCCGAAGACGATAAAGGTAATTTTCTTGACGTTGATGCCCGAGAGTTCGGCGGCTTCGGGGTTGCCGCCGACGGCGTAGATATGGCGGCCGAGAATGGTCTGCTGGGTAATGTAGTCGTAGATGATAGCGATGGCGAGGACGATGACGACGGTCCAGGAGAGTCCGTTGTAGCCGGCGAGAATCCAGGTGATGAAGCCGATCACGATAGAGATGAGGATGAGTTTGACGATGAAGAGGTCGCGGGGAATTACGTCGAATTTGTAGGCGAGTTTGTTTTTTCGGGTCTGGAATTGTTTGAAGATGAACCAGGCGATGGTGAGGGCGCCGAGGATGAGGGTAAGTTTGTGCATTTCGGGCAGGAAGGTCTCGCTCTGGATGATGTCGGGAATGTAGCCGTTGCCGATGGCGTTGAAGGTTGCGTTCGGGATGATGATGGTGCCGGTTTTCGCGGTGACGAGGAGGATGGCTCCTCGATAGATGAGCCATCCGGCCAGTGAGGCTACGAAGGCGGGAACGCCCAACTTTGCCACGGGGTAGGCGGTGATGAGGCCGGCGAGGGTGCCGAGGATCAGGGTCATGGGGAGGACAATGATTACAGGCAAGCCCCAGGCGGTGAGACCGATCGCGGCAATGGCGCCCAGGAAACCCGCAAGGAAGCCGACTGAGAGGTCGATGTGTCGTATGACGATGACGAGGGTCATGCCGATGGCCAGGACGGCTATGTAGCCTGTCTGGTTGAGGAGGTTGGCTATGTTCCTGGATGAAAGGAAGAGGCCTTTGGTGGCTATGGTAAAGATACCCATGATGATGACCAGGGCGATGTACATGCCGTAATCGCGTAAATTGCTGCGGATCAGTTTCCGTACGTCGTTGGTTGTCACGTCGTTCCTCCTGCCTTAATAATTGGTTGCCATGCGCATGATTTTTTCCTGCGTCGCTTCGGCTTTGGTAAGTTCTCCCGCGATTTTTCCTGAGGCGACGATGTAGATGCGGTCGCTCATTCCGAGGATTTCGGAGAGCTCGGACGATACCATGATGATGCACATGCCTTTCGCGGCGAGATCGTTCATGATGGAGTAGATTTCATATTTGGCGCCGACGTCGATGCCTCTCGTGGGTTCGTCGAAGATAAGGACGTCGGGTTTGGCGAAGAGCCATTTTGCGACCGATACTTTCTGCTGGTTGCCGCCGCTCAGGTTGACGACTTTCTGCTCGACATTGGGTGTTTTTATATTGAGCATTTTCCTGTATTTTTCTGCCGCTTCCACTTCCTTGTTCCTGTCGATGGCCATGCCACGCTTGGCGATCTCCCTGAGATTGGCGAGGGTTATATTTCCTTTTATGTCCTGGATGAGTATGAGGCCGTTTCCTTTTCTGTCTTCGGAGGCATAGGCGATGCCGACTCGTATGGCCTGCTCGGGATGGCTGAGTTTGACTGGTTTTCCGGCTATGCGGAGTTCGCCCGAAAGGTGGTAACCGTCCGGGTTGCCGAATATACTGCGGGCTAATTCCGTTCGGCCTGAGCCCATGAGGCCGGCGATGCCGATGATTTCGCCTTTTCGGGCAATGATGGAGATGTCGTCCAGGACTTTGCGGCCATCCTGCGGCTGAAGCGCGCTCCAGTGTCTGGTTTCCAGGGCGATGGCGCTGGTTTCGGCTTTCTCCCGGTTTTCGCGGAGCGGATAGATATTGGCGATTTCGCGGCCGACCATATGTTTGATGAGGATGTTTTCGTTCACTTCGCCTTGGTGCGCGTCGAGGGTGACAATGGTTTTGCCGTCGCGCAGGATGGTGACCTTGTCGGCGATGCGGATCACTTCCTTCAATTTGTGGCTGATGAGAACGCAGGTGACGCCGCTTTTTTTCAGTCCCTGGATGAGGTCGAGGAGGTTGTCGCAGTCGTCCTCGTTGAGGGCGGCCGTGGGTTCGTCCAGGATGAGGAGGCTGACGTCTCTGCTCAGGGCTTTGGCGATTTCGACGAGCTGCCGCTTGCCTACGCCCAGGTCCTTTACCTTGGTTTCGGGGTTTACTTTGAGGCGAACCTTGGCCAGGAGCTCGTTGGACCGTACGATCATCTTGTTCCAGTCTATGCCTATGCCTTTCCTGATTTCATGGCCGAGGAGGATGTTTTCGTAGACAGTCATTTCAGGCACGAGGGCAAGTTCCTGGTAGATTATGGATATGCCCGCTTTTTCGCTGTCGGCGATGTCCCTGAAAGTCTGGATTTTGCCGTTAAATAGGATTTCACCTTCATAGTCGCCGTGCGGGTAGACGCCACTGAGGACTTTCATGAGGGTGGACTTACCTGCGCCGTTCTCGCCGACCAGGCAATGGATTTCTCCTTCCTGCACGCTGAAATTGACGTCGCTCAGGGCTTTGACGCCAGGGAAGGATTTGTTGATGTTTTTCATCTGGAGAATCGCGGTTTCCATGCTTTGCGCCTCATCTCGCTATATGAACGCAAAAGGAAGGCGGCTGACGAATCGGCCACCTTCCTCAAGCTTCTACGGAAAGTTATGCGAAATCAAAATCGTCACAGGCCTTTGAAATTGCTGGCAGGCCAATATCCGGAATCGACGATGGTCGCTTTCACGTTTTCTTTGGTCACCGTGGTGATGAGGGTCGGTTTGGCGGGAACGTCGATTTTTCCATTGTTGTACGTGGCGGTCTTCGGAGGCACCTCGCCCTTGAGATAGGCGACGGCGGCGGAGATGGCGTCCTTGACGAGGATTCGGACGTCCTTGAGGACGGTCATGGACTGTTTGCCGTCGATGATGTACTGGATGGACGCGATTTCGGCGTCCTGTCCGGTGATGTAGTATTTCTTGACTGCCTTGTCGGCGGCGAAGGCGTCAGCGATGGCTCTGGCGGTGCCGTCATTCGGCGCGGCGATGTAGACGGTGCCTTTCTGCGCGTTCGTAGCGACGGTGAGGTTGGCTTCGGCTTTGGCTTTGGCGTCGGCGAAGTTCCAATTGGTGGTGACTTGTCCGATGATGCTGGCTTGCTCGTCCCTGCTCAGGACGGCTTTTTTGGCGAGGGCGGCCGCTTTTTCTGAGTTGCGGACCGCGAAGGGTCCATCGGCGATCTTGGGCTGGAGCACTTTCCAGGCGCCTTCGAAGAAGAGGAAGGCGTTGTTGTCGGAAGCGGCCCCCGCGTAGAGGTAGAGGTTGTTCCCCTTGCCTTTGGCGTTCTTTACGAGATAGTCGCCCCAGGCCATGCCGACCTGGACCGAGTCGAAGGTGACGTAATAGTCGACCGAGGCGGTTTCGCGGATGAGGCGGTCATAGGAGATGACTTTTACGCCGGCCGCGTTGGCCGCGTTGGCTGCGGCAGCAGCTGCCGTGCCGTCCTGCGGGCAGATGATGAGCACTTTGATCCCTTTGGAGATCAAGGACTCGACGTTGGATTTTTCCTTGGCGGGGTCTCCCTGGCTGAAGAGGACTTCGGCGCTGACGCCTGCCGTCTTGAGCGCGTCCATGAACCTGGTCTGGTCCTGGATCCAGCGCGGTTCATCCTTCGTTGGCAGGACGATGCCCACCTGAACCTGAGCGAATGCCGAATTTCCGAGTACAAGCAGGAACAA
>JBAQLW010000266.1:0-2121 GCA_049302175.1 Rectinemataceae bacterium | reverse complement strand
GCCCTCGCCCACGGCCTGGCCTATGTGCCCGAGGACAGGCAGGGCCAGGGTCTCGTCCTGCCCCTCTCCATCGCGAACAATATCTGCCTGCCCCAGACGGCGAGCCTCTCCAAAGCCGGTTTCGTCGCGATGAAGCGGGAAGCCGCCCTCGCCCGCGAATACGGCGCCAAGATGGAGATCAGGGCGGCGGGCTGGGACGTCGAAGCCCTCACCCTTTCGGGCGGCAACCAGCAGAAAGTGGTCCTGGCCAAGTGGCTGGCCACCCAGCCGCGCATCCTCATCCTCGACGAGCCCACGAAGGGCATCGACGTGGGAACGAAAGCGGCTGTCCATGAATTCATGTCGAGCATGGCGGCCGAGGGCATGGCCATCATCATGATCTCCTCCGAACTGCCCGAGATCCTGGGCATGTCCGACCGGGTGGCGGTGATGCACGAAGGCGAGCTTGTCGCCATGATGGACCGGGCTGAGGCCTCGGAGGAGAAAATCCTCAGGGCCGCCACGGGCGCCGACTACGGCGCTCTCGCAGGCGATGCCGCCGGCGCGACGGGGGAAGCGAGATGAAAAAACTATTGAAGCGCAAGGAGACGACGCTCTGTCTCCTCATCGTCATCCTCACGCTGGCGGTGTCCCTGCGAGCCCCCGGATTCGTGGCGCCCAAGAGCCTCCTCAACATCGTCGTCGACTCCTGCATCCTCATCATCGTGGCCATCGGGCAGTTCGGCGTCATCCTCATCGGCGGCATCGACATCTCGGTGGGCTCGACGATGGCTCTGGCCGGCATGGCCGCCGCCATGCTCAACCAGTTCCAGCCGGGACTGCCCACCGCCTTCTTCATGCCTTTCAGCATCGCGGCGGGCGCGGCGCTCGGCGGCATCGGCGGCATCCTCGTCGCCTTCGGAAAACTGCCCCCCCTCATCGCTTCCCTGGGCATGATGAGCGCCTACAGAGGTCTCGTATTCATCCTCTCCAAGGGGCAATGGGTGACGGCCAACGAGATGACTGAGGGCTTCCGTAAAATCCCCGAAGGATTGAGCCTCGGCCTGCCCCACATGTTCTGGGCTGCTCTCGCCGTCGCCCTGCTGGCCCACCTCTTCATGCGCTACACGCGGTCGGGCCGGGACATCTACGCCATCGGCGGCAACCCGACGGCGGCCCGATTCGCCGGAGTGAGCCAGAAAAAGGTCGAGATCATCGTCTTTGTCATTTCGGGAGCCCTCGCCGGGCTCGCCGGCCTTCTCTACGTCTCGCGCTACGGCATAGCACAGAACGAGACAGCTTCCGGATTCGAGATGCAGACGGTGGCGGCCGCCGTCCTGGGCGGTGTCAACATCGCGGGCGGCTCCGGAACCATACTCGGCGTCGTCCTCGGTTCCCTCTTCCTCGGCGTCGTCAACAACGCCCTCCCCGTGCTGCGGCTCTCTCCCTTCCTCCAGATGGCCATCCAGGGCTTCATCATCCTTACGGCGGTGGTCGCCAACACGATCATCGACCGACGCAACAAGAAAGCCTTCGCGGCGGGGAGGGCGCGATGAGCGACTCAGGCACGGGATTCGTCGAGACGACAAGACTCACAAAGTTGAGCGGCCCCAGAAAGTTGGCCGATTTTCTCCTCCGCTGGGAATCGATGCTCTTCCTCATTTTCATCTTCGTGTTCGCGGGCAATTCCCTTCTCTCCCCCTATTTCCTCGATCCGGTGAACCTCTTCGACACAACCTTCAACTTCATGGAAAAGGCCGTGATGTCGCTGCCGATGATGTTCGTCATCCTCCTCGGCGACATAGACATATCCGTATCGTCCATCATTTCCCTCTCGAGCCTCTTCATGGGCATGGCAAGCGCGGGAGGCGCCGACACCCCCACCATCGTGGCCATAGGCCTAGGCGTCGGCCTTATCGCCGGCCTCTTCAACGGCCTCCTCATCTCGAAGCTCGCCATTCCCTCCATCGCCGTGACCCTCGGCTCTTCCTCCCGCTTCAGGGGGATAGCGAACGCGGTGCTGGGCGACCAGGCGTACACGAAGTACCCCGCGAGTTTCGCCTATTTCGGCCAGGGCTACCTGGGCAAAAGCCTCGTGCCCTTCGAACTCCTCGTCTTCCTCGTGGCGGCCGTCTTCTGCGG
>JBAQLW010000265.1:0-6551 GCA_049302175.1 Rectinemataceae bacterium | reverse complement strand
GCACCTTGCCTCCCAGGTCGCCGACAAGGGGGAGGAGGCTCCTCAGAAGCGCATCGGTCTCGGCCGCGTCCATCTCCCATCCGTCGCCTGTCGAACCCGGGATGAGAAGGCAGGACGCATGGGGGATTATACGCGCAAGATGAGTCTGCGACCTCTCGATATCGACAGCGTCATTTTCACCGTAATGGGTGATGGGAGGGCACCAGAGGGCGGGGATGCCCCTGGGGTGAAGGATAGAAGTTATGGCCGCGCGCCTTGCCCTGACATCGCCCTTGCCCATCGATCGCCTCCCTGTCAGCCCGGCCTGAAAAGCCCTCGGGCTTTTCAGACTGTAAAATCCCCTCGAGCCCGCGTCAAGGCGCGAATAAATATTTTCTTTTTATGGCTTGACGGCTATTGGAGCTTCCGCTATATTGGCCTGACTTGGGTGTATCTACTTATAGAAACATTCAAAAAAGCAGGAAAAGATGAGTAAACTGGGGAAAATAGTCATCATTGGCGCCGGACACGTCGGATCGCACTGCGCGATGTCCCTGGCCTCCGGAGAAGTCGGCGGCGAGATCGTGCTGATCGACAAGGATGGACCGAAGGCGAGAGCCCAGGCCCTCGATGTCTCGGACGCTCTCTCCTATTCACCTTCGGCAGCCCGAGTGCGATCCGGGGCTTACCCGGACTGCGCCGACGCCGATATCGTGGTCATAGCGATCGGTGAGCCGCACAGGCTCGGGCAGACAAGGCTGGATCTCCTCGAACGGTCGGTGATGATGCTGCGCGAACTTCTGGGCGTTCTTAAACCGCTCAACCTGGGAGGGATCGTCATCACCATCACCAATCCTGCCGACATCGTCGCGGACTTCGTTCGAAAAGGCCTGGATCTGCCCCGGTCGAGGGCGTTTGGAACCGGCACCCTCCTGGACACGGCCCGCCTCCTCAGCCTTCTGTCCGAGCAGACAGGTCTCGAAAGGGGGGAGATAGAGGCTCTCTCCATGGGGGAGCACGGCGACTCTTCGATGATTCCCTTCTCCCGGGTCAGTCTCGGTGGAAAATCCTTCGATGCCTTCCCGAATCTGGATCGGGCAGGCCTGCTCCAGGCTACCCGTCGGCGCGGCATGGATATCCTTGAGGGAAAGGGCTGCACTGAGTTCGGGATAGGCGAAGTCCTGTCCATCCTGTGCCGCTGCGTCATGGAGGATGAAAAGCTGATCCTGCCCCTCTCCGCCCGGCTGATGGGCGAGTACGGCCAGGAAGGCATCCACTGCGGTGTCCCCTGCCGTGTTGGTCGGGGAGGAATCGAGACGGTGATCGAGCTCCCCCTCGAACCTGATGAGTTGGCTCAGTTCAACAAATCCTGCGACATAATCCGCAGGCATATTGGAATGGCAAAGGAAATCGCACAAAGGAGTTAGGTATGAAGATGTCAAGACTGACCGTTTCTCTCGCCCGAACCCGGGGCTTTGCCCGAACCCGGGGCTTCGCCTTGGCGCTTGGATTCGCGATCGCCGTCCTTCCCATAGGCGCTGCGGAGCCTGCCAAGATCAGGGTCGCCATCGTTCAGCCCATGAGTCACAGCTCCCTGGACCAGATTCGCGACACTATCGTCGCAGAGCTCAAGGCTTCGGGGCGCGGCATCGAGATTGTCACCCAGAACGCCAACGGCGATACTTCATCCCTGGCGACGATTTACCAGAACATAAGGAACAAGGGCGTGGACATCGTCGTGCCCATCGCGACGCCCAGCGCGCAGAGCGCCAAGAGCGTGTTCGGGGGAACGAGGACGCCTATCATCTTCGCCGCCGTCTCCAATCCGGTCGCGGCAGGCCTGACAGGCGAAGACAGCAGGAACATCACGGGCGTTTCCAACTCCATCCCCTCGGACAGAATCGTCCAGCTTGTGTCGGATTTCCAGCCCGCATACAGGAAGATCGGCTTCCTCTACACCTCAAGCGAGACAAACTCCGTCTCGACCATCAAGGCGGCCAAGGACTACTGCGACAAGAACGGCATCGCCTACGCCGAAGCTTCCATAGCCTCGCCCGCCGACCTGCAGGCAGCGGTGAATGCCCTTCTGTCCAAGGGAGTGGACGCCCTGTACACCGGCAACGACAACACTATCGCCTCAGCCATGCCGACCTACACCGATGTCGCCTACAGCAGGGGCGTTCCCATCTATTGCGGCGCCGACTCCATGGTGGCCGATGGCGGTTTGGCCACGATCGGCATCGATTACGTCCAGCTCGGCAAGCAGGTGGCTGCCCTCGTTCTGAAAGTAGCCGACGGCGCCGCGCCCTCGGCCCTGCCCTACGAGACGCTCAGCGACTATGCCAAATTCGTGAATCTTCAGGCCGCGGGGAGGCTCAATCTCAAGCTGTCGGACAAGGTCCTCAAGGCATACAAAGTGCTGGTCGAAACCAACGGAACCAGCCACTTCGGGAAATAGCGGCAGCATATGTCCTACCTCGACATGCTCATTTCGGCTCTGGGCCAGGGTACGGTATACGCTCCCATGGCCCTGGGCGTCTTCATCGCCTTCAACATCCTCAATACGCCGGATCTGACGGTGGATGGAAGCTTCGTGTTCGGCATGACAACCTGCGCCTTGGTCACTGTGGCCGGGCATCCCGTCCTGGCCCTCTTCGCCGGCACTCTGGCCGGCATGCTGGCGGGGCTGGCCACCGGCCTGCTGCAGACGAAGCTGCGGATCAACCCCATCCTGTCGGGCATACTGACCATGACAGGTCTCTATACCGTCAATTATTTCGTCCTGGGCGGACAGTCCAATCTCTACCTGCAGAGCATGAAGGCGAACGGGAACGAAGTCCTCGTGCCCGTGGCATCCAGAACGGTCTACAAGATGTTCGCCATCGTAGGGAATACCGATCTGTCAGGCTTGATTCTTTCAACCCTGATCGCGGCGCTCTGCGTGGTCCTCCTCGCCGTCTTCTTCAAAACCAGGCCGGGGATAGCCATCAGGGCTACCGGCGACAACGAGGAGATGGTCAGATCCTCGTCGATCAACGGGGATATGACGCGCTGCGTGGGCATCATGCTGGCCAACGGCCTGGTTGCCCTCTCCGGAGCCATGCTCTGCCAGCAGCAGCGCTACGCCGACCTGGGCAACGGCAGCGGCATGCTCGTGGTCGGCCTGGCCTCCGTTATAATTGGCCAAGCGATCTTCGGACGACGGGGAGTCACCCTGGGTCTCGTCTCCGCCGTCGTCGGCTCGGAACTCTACAGAATCATCCTGCAATTGGCCTATCAGATCGACATGCCAAGCTATATGGTCAAGCTGCTCTCCGCCCTGATCGTCACGATCGCTCTCGCGCTTCCTCTGTTGAAGGGAAAATCGGCAGCATGGAACATCAGGCGTTCGGAAGAAAGGAGAAGTTCCAGGTGAGAACACAGCTTCTTGTCAGCCACCTCGCGAAATGCTTCGAAACCGGTACCCCCAACGAGAAAACGGCGCTCGACGACTTTTCCCTGGAAGTGGAGCGCGGGGAATTCATCACCATCCTGGGATCCAACGGCGCGGGAAAATCCAGCCTCTTCAACGCGATCCTGGGGAAATTTCTCCCCGACCGCGGCCGGATATTTTTGGACGGGGAGGATATCACGTACAGGAAGGACTACAAGCGAGCCCTCGACATCGGTTGCCTCTTCCAGAATCCACAGCGCGGAACGGCGCCGAACATGACCATCGAGGAAAATCTCGCCATGGCCTATACGCGCAGCGCCTCAAGGTCATTTTTCGCGGTGAACCATCGGGATTCAGCCCATTTCAGGGAACTGCTGGCCGGTCTCGGCCTCGGGCTCGAGACGAGGATGAAAACCAAGATGGGCATGCTCTCAGGGGGACAGCGGCAGGCTGCCGCCCTCGTGATGGCCACGATCGCGAAACCCAAACTCCTCCTCCTCGACGAGCACACCGCCGCCCTCGATCCCGCCACCTCAGTCAAAGTGCTGGATATCACGCGGCGTATCATCGCCGAGAACAACCTGACAGCCCTCCTTATCACCCACGACATGGGCGTGGCTCTCGACCTTGGCAGCCGGACGATCCTGATGGACTCCGGACACCTGGTCATGGATCTGAGCGGCCAGGAGCGCGCGGACCTTACGCCGCTGCAGTTGGTCGATCTTTTCGGCTCCCGCTCAGGACACGGTCTGTCCGACAGGACGATGTTCGCGCTGTAGGGATTGGCCTCCGGTTTTTGTTGACAGCCTTTCATCGTTGTACCGCACTTATGTATAGTAAACACGATGAATACAACCGACAAGATCGGCGTCCTGGCCGACGCGGCGAAGGCAAGGAAAGGCGGCGAAAGAGGGGGCGCCAAGGGAGGGGGCGCTGTGCGCCCCCCAATCGATTCCAGGCAATCGCGACAGCTCAGAACGCCGGGACGAAACTTCCATTGTAGTTATTGTTGAGCCAATCCCTCACCTTCTGGGTCTGCAGGGCCTTTAACAGGGCCACGACACGCCAGTCGTCGGCGTCGCCCTTACGCGTGGCGAGGATGTTGACGTAAGGCGACTCGGCTCCTTCGATGATGAGGTTGTCCCTGGCGGGGAAGAAGCCCGCCTGGGTCGCGAAGGAGCCGTTGATCACCGCCGCCGCAGCGTCGTCCAGGGTCCGGGGAAGCTGTGGCGCTTCTATCTCCTTGAAGACGCACTTCTTGGGATTCTCGGTGATGTCGCGTATCGTCGCCTTGAGACCAGCGTTGGGATCGACCTTTATGAGCCCCTTGTTCTGGAAGAGGACGAGTGCGCGGGCCTCGTTCGTGGGATCGTTCGGAATGGTGATGACGGCGCCAGCCGGTATGTCGGCCAACTTCTTGTACTTTCGCGAATAGAGCCCCAGGGGCGCCACGAAAACCTGGCCGGCGGGCTCAAGCGCGAGCTTTCGTTCCGCCGCGAAGTTGACGAGATAGGGCGTGTGCTGGAAGAAGTTCGCGTCGATCTGCTTTTCGGCGAGAAGGAGGTTGGGCGTCACGTAATCGGTGATTTCGATAATCTCGAGTTTGACTCCCTGGGCGAGAAGGTCGGCCTTCACCAGATTAAGAAGGTCGGCGTGCGGTATGGGATTGGCGCCTACCTTGAGGGTGATGGGCTTGGGGGCGGCCTGGGCGAAGAGCGCGGCGGGAAAAGCCGCCATGAGGATCGTCGCGGCCAGTATCAAAGAAAGCGTTGCGGTGTTCCTGCGGTTCATGGAGAACCTCCTGTATTGAGATTATGCCGCCTTGTACGGGGGCATTGGGGACTGTACCGGGGTCAGCGCTTGGCCCTGATGCTCCGCGTGATCGCGTTGCCCGTCATCTGCACTCCCTCGACGAGAATGATGATGGAGAGCACGGCCGCGATCATGATGTCCGTCCTGAAGCGCTGATAGCCATATCGAATCGCCAGATCCCCGAGACCGCCCCCGCCGATGACCCCCGCCATGGCGGAATATCCCACCAAGTTGATCATCGTGAGGGTGAATCCCGCGATGAGGGAAGGCAGAGCCTCGGGGACGAGGATGGCGAAGAGGATCCGGGCTTTCGTGGCGCCCGAGGCTATCGCCGCGTCGAGAACGCCGGAATCGACTTCGGAGAGCGAGGATTCGACGATGCGCGCCACGAAAGGAAGGGCGGCGACGGAAAGAGGCACGATGGCCGCCACCGTTCCGAGGCTCGTCCCGACGATGAGGCGCGAGAGGGGCAGGACGAGGACCATGAGTATGATGAAAGGGAATGACCTGAGCGTATTGATGACACGGTCGGCGACCTTCTTCACGATGGACAGCCGGCCGGCATGCTCGGAGAGGCGCTCGTTCGCCATATAGTAGAGCGCCAGGCCGAGGGCGCCGCCGATGATGCCCGCTATGGAAGTGGAGGCGATGACCATGAGGATGGTCTCCCCGATGGGCCGGGCTATGAGATCGAGTATTTCACCCATGGCTGACCTCGCTCATGATGCGCCTTCCCATTTCGCTGCGCGGATGGGCGAACACCGTGGCCACGGGACCTGATTCAACGATCAGCCCTCCCGCGATGATCGCCACATCGTCGCAGATCCGCTTCACCACTTCCATCTGGTGGGTCACCATGAGGACGGTGAGGCCGAAACGCTTGCTGAGGGATTGGATGAGATCGAGTATGGAGCGCGTCGTCTCGGGGTCGAGGGCGCTCGTCGCCTCGTCGCAGAACAGTATCCTGGGATGGTTCGCCAGGGCGCGGGCGATGGCGACGCGCTGGCGCTCGCCGCCCGAGAGGCGGCCGGCCGGCCTGTCCCTCTTGTCAGCGAGGCCAACGAGGTCCAGCAGTTCCCCGACCCGCTCGCCGATAGCCGGTTTCGACCAGCCGGCCGCCTCGAGGGGAAAGGCGACGTTGCCCGCCACCGTGCGCGAATGGAAGAGGTTGAAGTTCTGGAACACGAAGCCGGCCTTCCTGCGCGCCTCGATCAGCGCGCCGCCCCTAGCTCCCGACACGCCGAGGCCCGAATAGAGGACTTCGCCCGAATTGGCACGCTCTAGAAGTGAGGCGACGCGGATGAGGGTCGTCTTGCCCGCCCCGCTG
>JBAQLW010000264.1:0-9787 GCA_049302175.1 Rectinemataceae bacterium | reverse complement strand
GCCCTGCACCATGCGCCGTCTCCCCTTGGGTCTGGCCGGATCAACCTGGTGGGTTTCCTCCCCGGCGGAAGTCGCAGCCTCGGCGGCTGTTTCAGCGGCTGTTTCGGCGGGGTCGCTCGCCGAAAGCACCGGCTTCACGGGTGGCTCATCCGACCATACGACGGGAAAATCGGCATCGATACCCCTATGCCTCAGCCTCACGCGCACACTCTTTGCCAGCGGGCAGCCCGAGGTCTGCCTGATGCTCCCGAGCCTCAACCGCTCGGGAGCGAGCCTGCCCGCCGTCCCCATGCTCGAGATGAAGGGCAGCCCGCGTTCGCAGAGCTCGGCGATGAGGCTCACCTTCGCGTTGAGGGAGTCGACGCAGTCGGCATGGTAGCCGAATTGATCATCCACAACCCTGTGGGCATCCTCCCCGCCGAAGAATATCCTCTCGGCCTCAATTTTGACCGCGGGATTCACTTCCCTGGCAAAATGCAGGAAGGCTTCGGTCTTGGCTATGCCCACCGTGGAGGCGTAGCCGAAATAGAGCCTGTTGAGATTGGTCAGATCGACCGTGTCAAAGTCGATCACGCGCAGATGTCCCACACCGGCGCGCACGAGATCCATGGCGCAGGCCGCTCCCACGCCGCCCAAGCCGTAGACGGCGACCCAAGCCGAAGCCAAGGCGGAAATCCCCGCCTCCCCGATGAGTATTTCCATCCTGTCGCTGAATCGATGTTTGTCAGTCATATCTTCATCCCTGGACTCCGAAAGCCTTGTTGAAATTTTCCCGGAGGCGAAGCCTCATCGCCTCGGGATCGACCTGCCTGATTGCCGCTACGGTATCGGCGACGGCGATGATGAGGTCGGTCCCCGTCCATGTCGCGCCGGCCGGGGGCTGCCAGGGAGCGTCCGTCTCGGACAGTATCCTGTCTTCCGGGATGGCCGCGCAGCTCTCGAAAGCGTGCTTCGCCGACCTTAAAAGCGTTGTGCCGAAGGAAAAATAGGCGGGAACGCCCTTTTCCAGGAATGCCCGGGCATCCTGGGCCCTGCCCGGCCAGCCATGGAAAATCAGGGCAGGCAGACGCTTCATCGCGGAACCATAGCCCAAAAGGATATCCATGCCCTTCCTCGAGTGGATGAGGAGGGGCAAGCCCCTGCCGACGGCGAGGGAAAGCTGGAGTTCGAAGGCTATCCTCTGCCGCCTGAGGTTCAGGTCGTTCCGGACGCGCTCCGGCCTGTCGCCGAAGAAGTCGAAGCCAGCTTCGCCAATGAACCCAATCCTGCCCTCGGCCGCCAGGGTGGACAGGAAACTGGCGGTGTCATCCCGTATTCCTTGGGGATGTATGCCGAAACCGGCGATAGTCAGCGGGAGTCCGGTCCGCAGTGCCTCCGATCGCCCGAACTCCACAATGTCATGCGCCACGATGGCGCCGCGCCAGTCCGGACCTGGAATGCGTGAGGCGAAATCAGGATCCTTTTCGAAGAGGTCGACGAGATGGAGGTGAGCGTCGCTGTGCACAAAAGCATTGTTGCCGATGCGGCTCAGGCGGTCAATGGTTGTGGCATCCTTGGGGCTACTTTCGAAAAAAGCAAAAAAAAGTGAAAAAAATTGCCAAAACTATTGAAAAACAAAATGCGATAACTTATATTATGCAATACAAGGTATTCTTGAAAAGGAGAGAGCAATGGAAGCGATTCTTGTGGACGTGAAGCGCGCGATGCGGTCACTCCAGAGAACGATGCACGCGGTTTCCGGTGCATTGCTCCATGGCGTCGATTCTCTGTCTCGAAAAGCCGGCCGATACAGGACTCGCCCTTATGGGGCGCGCCCTTACAGGGCGATCGGGGGCGGATTCGAGACGAGCGACGTCTATGGCAGGAAGGGAAGGGCAGATATATACTCGAGCAGGGAGATGGCCAGGTTTTTCGGAAGGATGACCTGGTATCCTTGAAAGGAAACGCTCATGGACGCATCCGCCGAGCTTTTTGAAAAATGGAAGAGCCAGTTCAGGAAGGGATTCCTGGAACTGTGCATACTCGAGCTCCTTCGCGCCGGTGGGCGCAGCTATGGACTCGAGATGATGGAAAGCCTCAGGATGATCGGCATCGATGTATCCGAGGGAACCCTCTACCCCCTTCTCATGCGGATGACGAAAGATGGAAGCATCGCGTCCGCCTGGGAAACCCCCGATGTCGGGCATCCACGCAAGTACTACAGCATCACAGCCTTCGGTTCCGCGTTGCTTTCGGCCATGCTGGAGGAATACGATAGAAGCGAACGCGCCCGCGCGCGGATTTCGGGCGGAGGGAAGGAATCATGACCAGAAAGGAATACATCGACGCGCTCGCCTTCGGACTGGAAGGTTTCGATGACGCCTCGCGACGCGATATCATCCTTGAGATTGAAGATCATATCGACGAACTGGCGCTCAAGCATCCGGAGATGGCCGAGGAAGCCATCGTGGCCGGCCTGGAAAAGCCTGACATCCTCGCCGCCAGCCTCTGCAAGGAAGCCGGCATCCCCGGCCAAAAGCGCGCCTACGGGGCCGACAGCGAGGACGATGGCCGGGAGGGAGCTGAACGAGGGCATCAGCGGGGAAAGGCGCGCATCACCATCGATGGCGAGGACCTTGGCGATTTTATCCGCCGGGCATTCGATGTGGCCAAGCTCTTCAAGGAGCGTAAGGAATTCGATGAGGAAGACGGCGGAAGGGGAAGTGAGTCAGAAAGCGATAAAAGGGCGAACGGTGGAGGCGGCCGAACCCTGCGGTTCAAGGACATCCCCATCGGCAGCGTTAAGGAGATAGTTTGCGGGACGAAATCCGCCGATCTCAGGATTTTCCTTTCGACCTCAGGGCTTTCCGTGCGGGCTGACGGGGATAAAACGCCGTCGATGAGCATCAAGAGCTTCGACGGCAGAAGGCTCGAGATAGCGACGAATCCCGGTCCACGGGAACCTGAAATCCTTGAACTCGGAGTGCCGGGCACGGTGGATACCCTCTCCCTCAAGACCCTCTCCGGTGATGTGCTTGTGGAGGACAGGCTCGGCGATCTCGAGATACGCACGGCCTCGGGCGATATCGCCATCGAACATTCATAGATATCCCAAAGCCTGGGCCTTCGCCTTCAGCGCTTCTCTGAACTCCGGCTGAGCGATGGCGATGAGTTCGCGCGCCCGCTCGCGCACCGTCCTGCCGCGAAGGCGGGCGATGCCGTGCTCGGTGACGACATGGTCCACGAGGCTGCGGTGGAGGGTGACGGCCGAGCCTTCGGGGAGCATCGGAACGATCGTGGAAATGGTGCCCTTTTTCGCCGTGCTGTAGCAGGCGATTATGCTCTTGCCGAGACCGTCAAAACCGGCCACCGCGCCCGTGGCCGTGTCGGATTGGCCCCCCGTGCCCGAATACTGGTTGGGTCCTATGCTCTCGCTCGCCACTTGGCCGGTGAGGTCCACGGAGATGCAGGTGTTGATCGATACCATCTTAGAATTTTGCGCGACGACCGAGGGATCGTTCACCCAGCGCCCCCGCTGGAACTCGACGGCGACGTTGTCATCGAGCCAGTCGTAGAATTTCCGCGAGCCCATCGCGAAGGTCGTTATGAATTTGCCCTTCTTGAGCGCCTTGCGCGCGTTGGTCACCACGCCCATCTCGTACAGCTCCATCATCGAGTCGACCAGCATCTCGGTGTGCACGCCGAGGTCCTTCTTATCGCGCAGGGCAAGGGCGGCGGCGTTGGGAATTCCTCCGATGCCGAGCTGGATGGTGGATCCGTCATCGATAAGCTCGGCAATGTGGGCGCCGATCGCCATGTCGGTGGCATCCGGGTTGGGGGCGGGAAGGGCGGGCACTTCCTGGTCGTACTCGACGAAGCAATCGACTTTCGAAACATGAACCTGGGTGTCGCCGAAGGTGCGCGGCAGCCGTGGATTCACCTCAAGCACAACGTATTTAGCCGCTTCCACCATGTCCTTTTCATAGGTGATGCCGAGCGAAAGGGAGACGAAGCCATGCTTGTCGGGGGGCGTGCAGGTTCCGAAGAAGAATTCCGGCCTATGGGCGTGGATGCGATCGGTAGCCGCGCGGTGAAGCATGTTGGGGACATAGGTGACCGTGCCCGTCTCCGCTTTGAGCGCCGCGCGCGAACCGGGAGCGTGGAACCAGGACGCGAGCTCGAAATGGCCTTTCATCTCAGGTTTCATGTAGAAGTCGTAGGGCTTGAGGGTGAGGACGGAGAATACCCGCACATTCTCCACGCGGTCGCCTACGATGTGGAATCGGGACATGCAGCCTTGGGGCTCGGAGGCGCATTGTCCCACGATGATATCACTGTCGCTCCCGATCTTCGAGACGGCTTCGTCTATCGAAATGAGCTTGCTCTTATAGGCATCCAGCCAATCCATATCGACTCCTTCTGGGTAAATGTTGTTGTGGGCAGATACTGTCCGTCCGGTCTATAGTCTGAGGAGGCAGGCTCCGACTGCCAGGCCAGCGCCTGAAGCCACGAGGACGACGAGGTCGCCTTTTTTCACCCTTCCGGAGCGCATCGCCTCGTGAAGCGCCATGGGTATGCAGCCCGAACCGGTATAGCCGAAACGGTCCATTATCGTCGTCGTCTTCTCCATGGGCTCGCCGAGGATGTCCATCACCTGGGCGATGACCGACTTGTTGATCTGCGTGAAGATATAGTGGGCAACATCGACCTGGGCGACGCCCGCCTTTTCGAGGAGGCGGAGGACGAGAAGCGGCCAAAGCTTGACGTTTCTGTCGCCGGGGAGTCGCTGGAGAAGTTCGAGACCATAGGCGCCCGCGTCCAGGAGCACCTTCGTCACCGGCTTGCGGGTTCCGCCGGCGTAAACACCCACATAGTTCCACTGCGTGCCGTCGGCGCGGAAAACACCCTCGATATAGCCTTCAGCTCCGTCTCTCCCCGATTCAGCCCTCGCCAGGACGACAGCGCCTGCGCCGTCGGCGAAAATCGACCAGCCGAAGGCATCGCCTTCCCTGATGAAGGCCGGCATGTTGTAGACGCCCACGACAAGGGCGTAGTCCAAGGTTTTATCCGATGCGACGGCGCGGGCAGCCATGTCCAGGGCGGCGACGAAACTCGCGCAGGAAGCCCCCACGTCGAAGGCACGGGCTTCGGTTTCCCCGCCTTGGAGCCTGCCCTGCAAAAGAATCCCCGTCGCTGGCGAGATGTACTCAGGGGTGTCGGTCGCCACGATGAAGAGGCCGACTGCCATCGGATCAACGCCGGCGTCGTCGAGGGCAGCCCTCGATGCTTTCTCTGCGAAATCCGCCGTGGTTTCATCAAGGCCCGAAAGCCGGGCGATATGCCTCGCGGCGATGCCCAGCTTGGCTTCATGTTTGGCGGCGTCGAATTCTATGCCGGTCAACCGCTTGAGTTCGGCATTGTCGATAGCCTTTCCCGGTGCGTAGATTCCCGTTCCGATTATGCGCGCGAATGCCATAATTCCTCCCTTTAGCCGAGCCTGGCGCTGAGACCCCGGCGATAAAATTCCCCGATCGCCACTATCACTTTTTTAGCCTTTTCCGGCGACTGATCGAAGTTCAGGTCCATGCCCAGATAGTGGGCTATGCCCAGCATGAACTCAATCTCCGTCGTTCCTTCGCTTGCCGCCTTCTCGCCGCTTCTCTGCCTGTATCCAGCGACAAAAGCGTCATAGTACGCCTTTACGGCGGTTGGCAGGACAAATTCGGCTTCCCTGACTATGCCGTAGCAACTCTTGTCGAGCGAGAGAAAGATAATGAAGAGCCATAGTCCCCGGAGTTCGCGTTCGAGCCTATTGAGTGAAGGGTCCAGGTTGAGGGAGATAAAATGTCGCACCTCCCTTCCCACGCGATGGATAAGCTCGGCGTAGAAGGCTTCCTTATTGGAGAAGTGGTTGTAGAATGAACCTGTGGCCAAGCCGGCGGCCGCGGTGATGTCCTGGACATTCGTGGTGAAATAGCCATCCCTGCCGATGAGCAGCTTGCCCGCCCTGAGTATCCTTTCCCGGGGATCGGGCATGATCTCGAGGGGGAGGGGGCGGATGGAAGTCAGGAATACCTTCTCGGCGCTGAACTCAAGCGAGGGGAAAATGCCTTCCTCGACGATTTTTTCCAGCGAATCGAGATGGACTGGTATGGCGTGGAAGGCCGAGCGCACGGCTGCGAAACGCAGTCCCCCGAGGGCGAAAATGTAGGTGGGAAGGTCGACGGATCCTCCAAGGGCCCTGGCCAGCCCTTCCTCGTAGACAGCCTGGAGTCGGCGCTCGTATTCAAAATATCGATATTGCCCTTCCCTGAAAACCTTGACGAGGGCGGGATTATTCTGGGAGAAATTGAATATTATCTCAATGAAGCGATCGAGCCTGGCCTTGGCTGTCGCTCCCGGTAGATCGGCTATCGAATCGGCGATCTTGTCGATGACGATCTCGAGGATATGCTTGAAAATCGCTTCCTTGTCGGGAAAGTACCGATAGAAAAGTCCATTCGAAAATCCGGCGTGCCTGCAAATCTCTGCCACGGAAACCGTTCCGTACCATCGCTTCGAAAGGAGAGCGATCGATGACGAGACGAGCATTTCCTTGCTTGGAGTAATTATATCCATATCCGATCTGGATTTACCCATCACTCATCCCTCGCTGAACCTTTCGGTGAGAGCTGATTCAAAACCTGGTGAAAGTATAATTCTCTTAGCCGGATCGCGCAAGTACGAAAAATAAAAATCTTTTTGCAGGCAATCGGCTTTTTGTATAAGATGAAGTAAGATTTATAAATAGTTATAAGATATATGTTTATAAATTTTAATCACAAAATGTTTTAAAAATAGCAAAATAGCTCTTGACGGATCGACAAAACCGATCAAAATTGTAGTGAGAGTTGATTCATCCGAATTGGAGAAGAGCATGCACGTAGGAATTGCCGGCATAGGCGTCTATATACCCGAAAGCCATATGACGGCCGCCGACCTGGCCGCAGCGACATCGGTGCCCGAGGATGTGATTGCGCTGAAATTCGGCGTCAAGCGTAAGCCAGTGGCAGGCCCCGACGATACAACGGCCGAGATGGGCTACAAAGCCGCCCTGCGTGCCCTGGAAGACGCGAAGATGGACGCCCAGAACATCGATCTTGTGATCTGGTGCGGCGCCCAGCACAAGGATTATCCCTGTTGGCTCGCCGGACTAAACATCGCGAACCGGATCGGGGCTACGCGGGCATGGAGCTTCGACATGGAAGCCATGTGCGGCTCCATGATGGCTGCCCTCGATATCGCGAAGTCCCTCATGCTGACGAAGGACGATCTCTCGAACGTCCTTCTCGTGTCGGGCTACCGCAACAACGACCTCATCGACCTCTCCTATCCCCCGACCCGCTTTATGATGGACATCGGCTCGGGCGGCTCGGCCTGCGTTCTCGTTAAGAACCTGGGCAGGAATGCCGTACTGGCTTCGGCTTTCAGGGGCGACGGATCCCTCTCCGAGATGTGCGTCGTCCCTGTCCTGGGCTCCAAGGCCTGGCCGCCCAAGGCCGACGACGCGACCCGCCCCTTTTTCGTCGTGCCCGATGAGGCTGCCTTCAAGGCGAAGCTGGGCGAAGTGACGATGCCCAACTTCTATGCGGTCATTCGCGAGGCAATGAGGAAATCGGGCTACGCCGAGAACGGGATAGACTATCTCGCCATCCTGCATTTCAAGAGGAGCGCCCACCTTGCGGTCCTTGCCGAACTCGGTCTGAAGGAAGAGCAGTCCACCTATCTCGATGACTATGGTCATCTCGGCCAGAACGATCAGCTGCTCTCGATAAAGCTGGGGCTGAAAGCGGGAAAGATAAAGGAAGGCGACAGGATTGTCCTCGTGGGCGCTGGCCTGGGATTTGTCTGGGCGAGTACGGTCGTGCGTTGGGGGACTTTCGCGGAGTGAGGGAATACAACACCAGGAGGGTGCAATGGATAGGATGAAGGACAAGGTCTGTGTTGTCACGGGAGGGGCCCGTGGTATCGGCAGGGCTATCGTCGACAAGTTCGCTGCAGAAGGGGCGAAAATGGTGTTCGCGCTGGACGTGAACGATTCCACCTTCGCCGAACTCGAGGCTGGCAGGGACAACGTCCGCGGAGCCGTTGTCAACGTCACCGATACGGCGGGGATCCAGGCATTCGTGGACAGGGCCGTGGCCGAATTCGGACGCATCGACGCCCTTGTCAACAACGCGGGCATAACGAAAGACGCCCTTATACAGAAGATGAGCGACGAGGACTGGGCGGCCGTCATACAGGTGAACCTCACCGGTGTCTTCAAGATGACAAGGGCGATCGCGCCCCTGATGATGGCTTCGGGAAGCGGAGCCATCGTTTCCACGGCTTCGATCGTCGGCCTCGATGGCAACATCGGCCAGTCCAACTACGCGGCCACCAAGGGCGGCGTCGTCGCCATGACGAAGGGATGGGCCAAGGAATTCGCGCGCAAGGGAGCGAAGATCAGGGTCAATTCGGTTTCGCCCGGCTATTGCCGCACGCCGATGATAGCCACTGTGCCCGAAAAAGTGCTCGAGCCCTTCATCGCCAAAACACCCCTGGGTCGCCTGGCCATGCCGGCAGACATCGCCAACGCCGTCCTTTTCCTTTGCAGCGACGAATCTGAGTTCATCACCGGCCAGGTCCTGCGCGTCGATGGGGGTTTGGTTCTCTAGGATCACTACGCTGAGAAAAACCGAAGACCGTATGGTTTTCGGCCATTATAGAAAACTGGGATGTGCGGGCAACACTGTGCATTCAGGGAGGCAAGGAATGAAGAAGTTCCTGATTTTGTTCGCGGCGCTCGTGCTGCTTTCTGGCGGCGCTTTCGCTCAGGCGACGATCAAGATCGGCGGCATCTGGATGCTCGCCGACATCACCGGAAACCAGGGCAGCAAGGCCGCGCAGATCGCGGTTGATGAGATCAACGCCGCGGGCGGCGTTCTTGGCAAGAAGCTTGAACTGATCATCGCCGACGACGAGGGCAAGGCCGACAAGGCCGCGGCGGCGGTTGAGAAGCTCGCCACCGTGGATAAAGTGGAAGTCTTCCTCGGCGGAATGGCCTCGGGCGCCGAACTCGGCAAGATCCCCGCGTTCAAGAAATACGGCAAGGTCGTGATGTCCACAGGCGCCGCAGGAAGCGCGACCGTGGAAAAGGCCCTCGGCCCCTCACCCGACTCCGATTTCTACTTCCATGTCCATCCCTGGGACTACAACCAGGGCGCTTCCTACGCAGAAGGCTGGGACGCGATCCAGAAGAAGTACCCCAACATCCAGATCAAGAAAATCTTCCTCGCCTACGAGGAAGGAGCCTTCGGCAAGTCTTCCTGGGATTCGACGAAGATCCTCTTTGGCGGCAGCAACCGCTACACTGTCGACGGCGCCCCCTTCAAGAGCGCGGCCCTCGGCGGCGGCGATTACACCGCCGTGCTCGAGGCCGCCAAGGATTTCAAACCCGACCTCTTCATCTGGGCTGGCTATGACGCCGACGCCCTGCCCCTGCTCGAGCAGTCCAAGGCCATGAAGTTTTCCCCCGGCATCTATCTCGGAGCTCCCCCCGGATGGCCCATCGGCTTTGGCTCGTCCAAGCTTTCCAAGAACGTCATGCTCTATGGCATGTGGTCAACGGCTCTCAACGAGACGAACGCGCAGAGCAAGAAGTTTTACGACGCCTATGTGAAGAAATACAGAGAAGAGCCGGCCACCTATTTCGCCCTCCTCGCCTACGACGCGGTCTACATCCTGGCCAACGGCATCAGGACTGCTGGCGGCACCGACGCTCCCGCCC
>JBAQLW010000263.1:0-3411 GCA_049302175.1 Rectinemataceae bacterium | reverse complement strand
CCTTCATCCTGGGCAAGGGTCCCGATCCCCTGCCGGCAATGCTCGCCTCAGCCCGCCGCCTCGAGGCGGCGGGCGCCCAGATCGTCGGCATCCCCTGCATGACGGCGCACAACTTCCTTCCGCGCCTCAGGCGGCTCTCGAACCTCAATTTTATTTCCGCTTTCGAGGCTATGGCAGCCGCGATTCGCGGCACATGGCCCGAAGTTCATAGCCTCGGCATCCTCGCCACCGCGGGCACGAAGGCAGCGCGGCTCTACGAGACATACCTCCCCGGCTATACCATCATCTGGCCCGAAGAGGACGAACAGAAAAACCTTGTCATGGAGGCTATTTACGGAGAAGAGGGCATCAAGGCGGGAAACAGGGGAGAATACCCTAGGTCGCTTCTCGTTGAGGCTGCGGTATCCCTGGAGAAGCGAGGAGCTGACGCCATCGTGGCAGGCTGCACTGAAGTACCCCTTGCCCTTTCCCAGGAAGCCCTCCGATTGCCCCTCATTGACCCGATGGTCATCCTCGCAAAAGCTCTCATCGCGAATGCAAGGAGCGGTTGAGGAGCAATCAGCCTTCCAGGTCGGTGCCCCGCCTGATTCTCTCCTTCTCCTGGATATTCCTGAAAAAATCTTCCATGTATTTGCGCGCCATATCCTTGCATCCGATGCCGAAAGCCAGGGCGAGCCCCAGCGCCGCGGCGGCGAATAAAAGAATGAATATCGTCGAGATGATGGTCTGACCAAGGCCCAGCTGGTCGAAAGCCATCGTGGCCACGACGACAAAACCAAGGTATTTGATGGCTTTGCCTATCGGAACAGGATTGTGGACGGCGGCATTCTTGGCGATGGTGATGAAGAAATTGGAAAGGAAGGTGACGACGACGACGCCAATCACGATGATAATGCTTGTCGTGATGAGGATGGGCAGGGCGGAACTGATCCACACGGAGATGGAGGATGCCGCCCCTTCGTCAAGCCTTGCCACCGTGTTGGAGAGGACGATGACCATGACTATCCAATAGGCGAGTATGCCCATTAGCTTGGAGGGTGAATGCTCAACGTTTCCCTTTTTCAGGAAGCCGGCGAGTCCTGTCTTGTCGCTGAATCGGTCGAAGCGCAGCAGGTTGAGCAGCTTGGGAATGACAAAGCGGGCAAAACGCGCGATGATCCAGCCTATGAAGAATGTCAGGAAAGCTCCGGCGATGGGCGGCATCGCGTTGAAAAACGAAGCGATTGCGTCGGTAATATCGTAAAAATCCATAAATACCTCCAGTTTTTAATCTCGCGATGCTTTCAGAATCCTCGGGCACTGCCTTCTATATAGTCAGGCCTTGCCTTCCGTGACAAGCCTGTGTATCTGCTCGACATCCATCCCCTCGATTCCGAGCGTCTTTACTGTCCTGCCACCCGCCCTATAATTGGCTGCGTTCATCATCTCGGCGAGGGTGATGATCATATCGATGGTAGGAGTCGGGATTTTCAGCATGGAGCCTATGGACGACATCGGGACAAGGCTCATCGGCACATCCTCCCAGATATAGCGGTGGTCTATGGTAGCCGGGGCTTTTATGCCGAAATACCCCGTTGTGGCCTTTATCGCCGAGCAAAGATTCTCGCCGGAGGAATCATAGGTGAGATAGAGCCATTCCCTGGCCGAGACAGTACGAATGCCGAGAGCCCTTGCCACGGCGAGCCTCTCTTCGTCGATCTTTTCCAGTACGCGGGCAACGGCTGGCGACATGCCCTGGATGTAGTATTCGAAATTGCCGCCTGTGGATTCTATCCATCCTGCGTTGAGAAGGGTGAGAGCGGGATGGAAGACGGCCCCTATGTTCTCCAGGCTTGTGGCGAGGACATTGGATCCAGCGGTGAACTCGGGAAAGGCCTGGTTGAGGACTCCAAGGGCGTCCGGCGTCATGTGCGAAGGCAGAGCGCTCGTCGGCACGCCGTTCTTGACCCTATAGATATGCCCTCGGTGCCTGTTGATCGCCCGGGACGCATAGATAAAGGTTTGAGCCTCGACTATGACGGGCTTCGACTCATTGCTCTCTCGTTTCATCACTGCTCGGAATTCCAGGGCTCCGCCCGTCCTTCCCGGATTGAGGACGACGATCTGTCCATCATGGAGGAAGGGAGCCATGGCCGCGGCGAGGGAATAATGGGCTGTCGAAGGAGTTACGATCATGATGACATCGGCTCCTTCCACGGCTGCCTGGATGGATGAGGTAGTCGTGCGGACAGGGCCGAATCCCTCGACGGCGCCCTCGAGCTGTACGCCCTTGTACCAGCGCACAGCGTTAAGGTGCTCGTCGGTGCGGTTGTAGAGCCTGACATCGAAACCCATGAGGCCCAGGTGACCAGCCATGGAGAGACCGCCGTTGCCGGCGCCGACGACGCACCATATCGCCTTCTTCCCTTTGGCGCGGACTTCCCTCAGATGTTCACTCACTGGCTGCCAGCCCGAATCGGCTGCCCTGGAATCACGCACCATAGGTACCTCCTTTGACTCCCCTGGCCAGATTTGCCCTGACCAGCTCTATCCTTGCGCCTATCGGTATGGGCTTTCCGGCTTCGTCGACGGCGCTGACGCCGCCATTCACAATCCGCGTGGCGATGTTGGCCGCCTTGAATTCCTCGCGGCAATTCGTCAGCCAAGGCAGGGCGAAGGCTCCCGAGGCGAGCATCGTGTAAAGCCCGAAAGGCGAGTAAGCATTAGGTATAAGGGACTCCAGCGCCGTTACCATCGCCTTCGCATCATCGTAAAGGGCTTTCTCTCGAGCCGCCACCTCTGGAGAAATGGCCATATCGTCAACTTCTCCCTGCTTCCGCATCCGTCGATATTCCGCCAAGGCGCTCCGCGTTATCTTTATGCTTTCCTCAATGACAGGCGGATCAGCCAGTCTGTAGGCTTCCGAATAGCTTACGACATGGATGATCTGGGGGCTCGTGCCATCGAGGGGCTCGATGTCGTCCATCATCGCGGTGACGGCGGCGAGTTGAGCTTTGGCTTTTTCAGGATCAGGCGAAAAATAGTCGAGACCGCCGCGCGGCTGAAGATAGACCTTGAATCCAGGGCCTTCAAGCTCCCGCACAAGCTTCAGGAGAGCCCTTGCCTTCGCGAGATCCTGGATGCCCCAGGTATATTTGGGGGTATTGAGCATTATCTGCAGGATGAGGGACCTGATTCCCTGCGACTTGGCCGCCTTCGCCGCCACAAAGCCGGAGACGACATAGCCGAGATCGTCCGAGCCCCTGAACGCGAAATGATGTGGCACATTGGGTTCGAAGGGCTTGCCAGAGGCTGCTATCCAGCGCAGCGCATCAAAATGCTCCCCTAGGTTCGCCAGCACCGTATTAGGCCCCCGTCCGTCCAGGGCGCAGAACCACCAGAACGAAAGCGCATGCCACGCTATATCTATAG
>JBAQLW010000262.1:0-16315 GCA_049302175.1 Rectinemataceae bacterium | reverse complement strand
GGCGCCTGAGAAGGCTGGCCAGATGACCGTGTAGCCGCCGCTTCTGGCGAGGAAGATGCCGACGAAGGCGAAGATGATGGAAGCCACCCACTTGTTGCCCAAGGTTTTGAAGACGACAGGGCTCTTTTCCTTGAGGGGGAGGACCATCTCCTGGACGATATAGCGACCCAGGCGGTTTGTGGTGTCCAGCGTGGTGAGGGCGAAGGTGGATACCCATACCGCGGAGAAGAGCGACATAAAGCCCATGGGAAGGAAGGGGATCTGGGTGCTGACCATCGTGGCGAAGGACTGGACAAATCTGCCGAGGGCAGGGGTTGCCATGAGTTTGTCGCCGAGGGCGATGGCGCCGAATCCCGCTATGGCGACCACGACGAGGGTGGAGAGGAAGCCTTCCACAAGCATGGCGCCGTAACCGACAAAGAGAGCCTCTTTTTCTTCCTTGAGCTGCTTGGAAGACGTTCCGGCGGCGACGAGGGAATGGAAGCCCGACAGGGCGCCGCAGGCGATGATGAGAGGTACGGTCGGCCAGAAGGGCGAGGGCTGGAGATTGCCGGCGGGACCGATCAGCTTTGCGCTGAAGGTGGTGAATACCGGAATGGCATCCAAAGACTTGGCGCTGATGATCGCGGCGACGCCGCCCGCGAGAAGACCGAAATAAAGGAAGAATGACGACAGGTAGTCGCGCGGCTGCAGAAGCAGGTTGACCGGGAGGGTGGAGGCCAGAATGATGTATACCCCGATGATGAGGAAGTAGATATCCTTGCTCCACTTCACGCCGGCGAACATGTCGCCCAGCCAGAATGCCACGATGATAAGGGCGATACCGATGATCGTGCCCTTTCCAAGGCCCAGCTTGGATTTGTACATGAAGAAGCCGGAAATGACAGCAGCGACGCAGAAGAAGACAAAGGAGAAGAAGACACGGCCGTCGGCGGCGAACTGTCCGGCGACTATGTCGCCGAAAGCGGCCACGACCAGGATGCAGAGGAAGAGTATGAACCAGCTGAAGGTTTTCCCAGCCCTTTTGCCGATCAGGTCCTGTGCGACGAACTGCATCGAACGTCCGTCATAGCGAACCGACGCGGCGAGGGAGAGATAATCATGGATAGCGCCGAGGAAGATGTTGCCGAACCAGATCCAGAGAAGTCCAGGCAGCCAGCCCCATGCAACGGCCATAGCGGGTCCGGTGATGGGTCCTGCGCCGGCGATGGACGCGAAGTGGTGGCCGAATAGGACATACTTCGACGTCGGAACATAGTCGACGCCATCCGAAAGCCTCTTGGACGGGGCTTCGGGAGCTTTGTCGCTTTTGAGCAGCTTGTCACGGATGTTCTTACCGTAGGTAAAGTAGAACACCACGTAGATAGCAAGCGCTACTACAACAATTAGTGTTGACATGCAGTCCTCCTGCAAATATGGATGGATTAGCATACTCCTCCGCTGAATAGCTGTCAAATAAATAAAATAAAATTAGGTCAGCACGACCTTAGGTCAGCACGACCATCAGCACGATAATTGATGGCCACTTTAGCTTGCCAAAACCTGGTCAAAAGCCGATAATCTGAGACGATAAACAGGAGCGACCGATGGCAGCGACGGGCGAGGCGATTGACCTTGGAGGGGGATATTTCTGGGTAGGTTCAAAGTCCCTGGCCGACAGCCTCCAGTGCAACCCCTACCTCCTCGTCGACGGCGATGAGGCCGTCCTTTTCGATCCGGGCTCGGTGCTCGATGTCGACGAGGTTGCGGCAAACATCGCCTCCCTCATCCCCCTCGACAAGGTGAAATATATCGTCCTCCACCATCAGGATCCCGATCTCGCCTCGGCCGTTCCCCGGCTTGAAACCCTGGGAATGCGTTTCACCATCGCCACGCATTGGCGAACCTGGTCCCTCGTGCGCTTTTACGGCGTCACGTCTCCTCCCTATCTTGTCGATGAACAGGGCTATGCCCTGACCCTGGCCACGGGACGGGTGCTGCGCTTCATCCCCACACCCTATCTCCATTTTCCGGGCGCCGTCGCCACCTACGACAAGAATGCTCGGTTCCTTCTTTCCAGCGATCTCTTCGGCGCCTTCGCCCACACATGGTCGCTCTATGCGGGCGAAGCGTATATGGAAGGGATGAAGAGCTTCCATGAGCATTACATGCCCTCCCATGAGGTCCTCAAGCCCGTGATGGAGATTTTCGGTTGCCTCGACCTCGCCGCCATCCTGCCCCAGCATGGTTCGATAATCAACAAGAATATCAAAAGCTATATCGATGTTCTCCAGAATCTGGAATGCGGAACCTTGCTGGAGCCGCCAGCAAGGCGCAGCAGGCTGAGTGAGCCGGGCAAGCCGGGCAAGACCGGTATGGTGATGGGCGACGCTCGAAAGGCTTCCGAAAGGCTGTTCGTGCGCTTTTCCGCTGTTTTTGGCAGTGAATCAGCGCTGGCTGTCGCCGGCGAACTGGGAATCAGGCTGGATCCGTCGACCGGCTTTTTCGCTGAATGGCCCATCGAGCCTGCGGTGCTGTGGAATCGTCTATCCGAAGCCATCTATCTGCTCAAAGGCCATTCCGCCCTCGCCGTCCTTGAGCCCTTCGTCGCGCTTCTCTGCGGGGAGCATGGAGTTGAGCGGCCGAGGATATATGGTTCCATCCTCCAGAAATCCGAACAGACTTATGAAACCCTCGGGCAGGAGGTGGCCAAGCTCAGGGAGATGAACGAGCAGCTCAGCCAGACTGCCCGGCTTGTCAATGAAGCCCAGATACGGGACGCGACCACGGGCTTTTACGACGAATCATTCTTCCGGAGCTTCATCGACGAGCAGGCCAGCCTCATGCTGTACCGTGAAGGTCTTGAGGATGACGTTCTGGCCCTGTTCGGCGTCGACGAAGGCATGGCGGAGATCGAGTACCAGTACGGACCGAGGGAAGTCGAGTCCGTACTGAAGGGAGTCGCAAGGTTTCTCAGCGAAAAAAAAGCGGCAAATCATCCCGTATTTCGTCTGCATGGGGCTACCTTCGCGATCTGGATGCCCGGGGTGCTTTTCCATGAGGCCAGCGAGCGCTGCGAAGAGATTCGGAAGAGCGTCGAAGGATCGAAATCCTTTATCGAACCCATCACCATCTCCATCGGCCTCGCTGCCATGGCCGAGATACGTTCGACGATCGAAGAGCCCGCCGATGCCGGCTCCCGGTTGACCGAGATCGGCTTGCAGCGCCTGCGGCTCGCCAAGCGGCGCGGCGGCAATGCAGTCTGTTCTTCCTCCGAAACCGCCAAGGACAGTACGGCGAAGGCGAACATCCTCATCGTCGACGACGACGAGACGAGTCGCGACGTTATGCGCACCTTCCTTGAGAATGCCGAGTATTTCGTGGTAACGGCCGCTGATGGAGCGGAAGCTCTTGAAAGGATATCCGAGGAGAGCATCGATCTCGTCATCAGCGAACTCATGGTATCCAAAATCGATGGATTTATGTTGAAGGAGATGCTTTCACGGAAATCCGGGACGAAGAACCTGCCCTTTATCCTGGTCTCCCACCGCAAGAACGAGGATTCGGTGAACCGCGCCTATGGCCATGGCGTCGACTATTATCTGCAGAAGCCCTTCCTTCTCGCCGAGCTTCTGGGAATCGTCAGGAAACTTACCTCCTTGGGGACGGGGCGATGAATCTTGGAAGTGAAGTCCTCGTTCTAGCCGTCCTCCTCTTCCTCTGGCTCGACATCGTCATCGTCCTGAGGACGCTGGCCAACAAGACTTTGCTGGAACTTCGGCAGGAGCTGCGCAAGGAAGAATTTGCCGAGATGGCCAAGCTGTTCGAGCTGGAATCCATGAAGGACAAGAAGAAGCTGCGGCGGCTCTTCAATAACTTCCTCGCCTTGAAGCAATCCATCGATCTTCCTGAAAATGAGCGCACGCGCATCCTGCAGCTGGCTCATGCCGGGAAGATGGAGCCCATTCTGAGGCGCAGGATTCGGTACAGGGACAGGCTTGAGAGGATGGAGGCAGCCCTCGGGCTTGGGCTCATAGGAAGCGATGGAGCAAGGAAGGCACTTGAAGCCGCCCTCGTCGCCGAGAAGGATATTCCCACGCGGCTTTATATAGCGAATTCCCTGGCCGACATAGGGGATCCGCGTTCATTGGGCGTCCTGGTGAACAGTCTCTTCGGTGCCCAGCGATGGTATCGCGATAAAGTGAATATGCTTATCGCATCCTTCGGCCAGAAGGCTGATGAGTTTCTCCGGGGCTTTCTGTGGCGGGAGGAGAGCGAAATCGCCGAGCTCTTCCTGGATATAGCCAGCCGACATGTCTCCGGATCCATGAAAGAGTACCTTCTCGAACTGGTTTCGACAGGCAGAGCCGAAATGGACAAGCTTTCGGTCATGGTCAAGGATTGTCCCGACCACAGCTGCGCTTTCTGTGTCCATGGCCAGCATCATCTCGACGATAGGCAGAGAATGTGCAAATACAAAGGAAAGGTCGCGCCGGATTTCCTCTGCCGGCGCTTCAAGCTTCTCGTCACGAGCAAGGATCCCGCGGCCAACCACCGGAGACTCATGCTCAAGGCCGCCGAGTGCCTCGAGAAAGAGTACGCATCGATTCTGCATTCGCCCGAATTTCTCGACCACGACGACCCAGCCATCCGCGCCATCGCCATCCGTTCCCTGGGCCAGGGGAACAGCGATGATAATATTCGGCTGCTCATCCCCTATCTCGTGGACGACAACACGACCTTGGCAGCCAGAATGGGGCTCTCCAGGATCATCGCCAACCATCCACGATTGACGCCTTACGTCGTCGAGGCTTTCGAAAAATCGAACGATAAGAAGCTGAAGAAGAACTTGGCCGAGGTCCTGGCCGCGCGAATCGACTATTTTATCGCCAAGCTTTCGAGCAGGGAAAAGGCGAGTTCGGTGCGGCTGCTGCATGAGATCATCGAGCAGGGCAAGGTGTCCGAGATCATAGAATTCCTCAAGCTCAACAAGGATATCGAGCTCGAGGATGCGATCCTCGCCGTCGTACGGGATGAGCTGGAGAAAATTCCGGCGCTTCGCACCGAATGCGGCCTTTATCTTCCGGATAGGATTCTGGAAAAATGCGGAATGCAGAGGATAATCCCTCCTCCTCGGAAAAGGGAGGAGAAGCGCGACTGGAAGATGATTCAAAGCCTCTACTTCATCCTCGCCTTCGCCATCCTGTTTTTCCCTCTGATCTACGTGCTGCGCTATGGAAGTCTTGTCTTCCACATTCCAATCATCACCCAGCTGCAGACCTTCGTCGTCGATTTCAACTACAGCTTCGCCTGGTATTCATTGTCGGTCAACGCGGTCTACCTTATACTTCTGTTCCTGTCGACACTGAAGGTGAAGTCTTCGACGCGCCTCTGGAATCTCAAGACCATGTCATTCCTTTTCAAGCCGCGCATACTGCCCAGCGTGTCGATAATCGCTCCTGCGTACAACGAGGAAAAGACGATAATCCAGAGCTCGATATCCCTCCTCAACCTCAAGTATCCCGACTACGAGCTTGTCGTCGTCAACGATGGATCGCGCGATGAGACGCTGAATACTATCATCGAGCACTACAGCCTCAAGCGGACGGACATTCATTTCGAGCAGCGGCTCAGGACGGCGGCCGTGCGCGGCATCTACAAGAATCCCCTCTATCCTCGGCTCGTCGTGGTGGACAAGGAAAATGGAGGCAAGGCAGATTCCCTCAATGCGGGCATCAATGTCGCTTCGAGGGAATATTTCTGCGGCATCGACGCTGATTCCCTCCTCGAGCCAGATGCCCTCCTGAAAGTGGCGGCGCTTTCACTCGACTATGGGGTGGAAACGCCGGCCATGGGCGGCAATATTTTCCCGATCAACGGCTGCGAGGTGGACAGGGGCACGATCACCCACATAGCCCTGCCGCGGAACAATCTCGCCAAGCTCCAGACCATAGAATACCTGAGGGCATTCATGTGCGGCCGGCTGGGCTGGGCTCAGATCAACTCCCTTCTCATCATCTCGGGAGCCTTCGGCCTATTCAGGCGGGAGAGGGTGATCAGCACGGGCGGCTATCTGACGAGCAATGAGCGTTACGGAAGGGATACTGTGGGCGAAGACATGGAACTCGTCGTCAGGATATCCAGGTTCATGCGCGAAAAAAAACAGAAATACAGGATCAGCTACGCATACAACGCCAATTGCTGGACCGAGGTTCCGGAGGATCTCCCCGTCCTGCGCAGACAGCGTGACCGCTGGCACAGGGGCCTCGTCGACATACTGTTCTTCCACCGGAAGCTCCTCTTCAATCCGGCCTACGGCAGCATGGGTCTCATCGGCATGCCGTATTTTCTCATCTTCGAGCTCATCGGACCCCTCTTCGAAATCCAGGGCTATCTGATGGTCGCCATCGCCGCGATTTTCGGTCTCATGAGCGCCAAGCTCGTTCTTCTCCTCTTCATCACGACGATCTTCATGGGTGTCCTCATCTCCGTATCGTCTGTCCTCATCGCCGAGCGGCAACTCTATTACTTCAACTACAGGGACACTTTGAAGTTGCTCGGCATAGCAATCCTGGAGAATTTCGGCATACGCCAGCTCTTCTCGATGTCGCGTGTACTGGGTTTTATCAGCGCCATGAAAAAACCCAAAGGATGGGGAAAGATGGAGAGGAAAGGCTTCGCCTCCGCCTCCGTCGCCCAGGGCAAGGCTGGTTCGGACCAAGGGCAGGCGAAGCGATGAAAAAGGAAAAAAAACACCCCCGCACGATACTCATGAGTCTCTCGATTCTGGTCATTGCCGTGACGATCGGCCTGGTCCTCCTTGTTTTCGCCCCCTTCGTGCAATGGCAGCTGCGGTCCTACAACGAGCTCAACCTCTGGGTAATCGACAAGACAGTTCCCTTCCCCGACTACCGCAAGCACACGAGCCTGTTCTGGATTCTCAAGAACGAGAAAATTTCCAAGCCTGGGGGAAGGCATCTCTACAGCGAAAAATCGGACTACTTCGGATTCTATCCCTACGGCACAGACGAATGGAGAGGAATTCCCCTGCCTTCGGAAGGGCTGAGGCCTGATCTCATCTATATCGCCGATACCTATGGCGTCTATGAAGACGATTTCATGCAGAAGAAGCTCTACGGCGACCTGTCGCCCAAAATTTACGGAGGATTGACGTCGGAGGAAGTGCAGACGATCAGGAAAAACCTGGGCGCGGGCAATACCATCGTCGCCGAGTTCAACACGGCAGCCTCACCGACCAACCTGAGGGACAGACTCACTCTGGGAAGGATTCTGGGCCTGGAATGGAAAGGCTGGATAGGCCGGTTTTTCAGCGATCTCTCGAAGGGCGAGGAGGTTCCCCCCTGGGTGATAGCCAATTATGAAGAGCGGAACGGTAAGGAGTGGGCTTTTTACGGACGCGGCTTTGTGCTCATTTCAGATGATGACCAGATCGAAATACTGACGGAGAAGGAAGATATCGGGGTACAAGGATTCAGGTTCTCATACAGGGAACCATGGGCGAGCACGCTGAAATCGGGTAAGGAGCTTCCCTTCAGGTCCTGGTTCGAATGGACAGTACCCGACCCCGAGATCGAGACGATAGCCGACTACAGTTTTGACCTGACAGAGGCAGGCAGAGCCAAGCTCGATGCCCTCGGTCTCCAGTCGACCTTTCCCGCTATCCTGCGCAACAAGAACATGCAATTCACCGGCTGGTATTTCGCCGGGGACTTTCTGGACCTGAAAGCCTCCGGTCTGCCCTACGGCATGGCGGGCCTTGCATGGCTGAAGAAGCTCCTCTCCGATGATTCCCTGGACAGCAACGAGAATTTCTACTGGAGAGCCTATGTGCCTCTGATACGCTCGATACTCAAGAGCGCCGCGACAGCCAAGAAAGCCCGGGAGGCGATTCCCGGCGAAAAGGGCGAGACGAGAATCAGCGTGCGCGCCTTCGGTTCCGGCTTTCAGATGCGCGACAAGGATGGAATCTGGAAGGATTTCTTTGTGCGCGGGGTCAACATGGGCTTTGCTGAACCCGGGAAATATTTCACCGAGTTCCCTCAGAATATCAATACCTACCTGCGCTGGCTCGACACCATCGCCGATATGGGCGCCAATACGGTTAGAATCTACACGCTTCCTCCGCCCGAATTCTACAAGGCCCTCCAGGTTCACAACACGGAAAAACCCGACAAGACGCTCTACCTTCTCCAGGAGATATGGCCCGAGGAGAATCCAGCCCATGGCGACTATCTTGCCAAGGAATACAGGGAGAGTTACCTCGGTGAGATAGACTACGGCATCGACGCGATTTACGGGCGAGCCAATATCCCGGAACGGAGGGGACGGGCCTGGGGCATCTACACTGCCGACGTGTCGAAATGGCTTCTGGGTTGGCTCGTGGGAAGGGAACTCGAGAGCGAAGAGGTTCTGGAGACCGATGCCCGCAACAAAGGAGCCTCTTACACAGGCCGCTTCGTCTCCGCCGGCGAAAACGCCACGCCCACCGAAGTGTGGCTCGCGGAGTCGCTGGATGAGGTGGCTTCGATCGAATCGGCGCGCTACAGCCAACTTCATCCTGTCGCCCTCGTGAGCTGGCCGACGTTGGATCCCAAGGACCACGATTCCGAGTGGGATCCCGTCACGGAGAAGAAAAACAAAGGCAACGACAGGGCTGTGGTCGCGATCGATCATTTCGAGATTACGCCAGCCATGAAGGCAGGGCTCTTCGGAGCCTATCACATCTACCCCAATTACCCCGATTTCATAAACAACGAACTGGCCTATGACTCATACAGGGATGAGGATGGTTTGCTTCGTTACGGCGGCTATCTCAAGGAATTCATGGAAAGTCACCGACGCTTTCCCGCCCTCGTGGCTGAATTCGGGCTCGCCAATGGCGCGGGGATTGCCCACCTCGCCCCCGACGGACTTCATCACGGAGGCATCGATGAAACATCGGCCGGCGAGGGAATTCTCAGGATGCTCGCCGCGATAGAGAAAGAAGGCTACGCCGGTGGCGTCGTGTTCGAGTGGATGGATGAATGGGTCAAGAAGACATGGACGACTGAAACCCTGATGATACCCTATGACAGGCATGTGCTCTGGCACAATGTCGTCGATCCCGAACAGAACTATGGCCTCATGGCGAACGAAGCGCTGCCGCCGGAGAGCCCAGGGGCAGTCGTAAAGGGAAGCGGCCCGATTGATTCGATGGAGCTTTCCGCCGATGCCTCCTATCTTCACATCACCCTCAGACTCTCACGGGCTACCGATTTTTCCGCCCAGGAGATTCTCATAGGGCTCGATACATTGGATAGGGGAAAAGGCCAGATGCTATGGCCTCTCGGAGGCCTGGAAACGGACTCGGGGCTCGAATTCCTCGTCCGCATCGTAGCTGCCGACAAGGCCGACCTCCTTGTCATACCCTCCTATAACGCCGCGATGTCGAGATTCGAGACAACGGAAACAAGGGACGGGAAATTCGAGCGAATGAGTCTTCTCGTCAACGGGAAATCCGTAACCAAAGATGGAAGGGTTATCGCGGAAAAAGTTTTCGACGCTTCGGCGCTGAGGAAGGGAGCATTCGACGAAGCGGGCAACCTATGGAATATCGAAGGGAATACGGTCCGGCTCCGCCTGCCTTGGACCCTCATCAATGTCACCGATCCCTCCTCCCTCAGGGTTCTTCAGGATTCGAGGACGGGATACTTGGGCGTGGAGAGGGATAATCTCATGACAATGCAGACCGATGGATTCATCATCGACACGATCGTCTGGGACAAGAAGCTCGGAACTATCGCCGGAAGAACTGCCATGGACAGGGCGGCTCCCTTCCTGTGGAAAGGCTGGGAGATCGCGCCACCCTACAAGGAACGGTTGAAAAAGAGCTATTTCATGATCCAGGAAGCCTGGAAAAAATCCAGTACGACCGGATCGGGGATCAAATGACAGCCTTTACGCCAGGGATTTTGGCAACCTCGGCATAGAGCGTATTCATCTTCATCTGGGATTCGATGGTGACGCGGGCGCCCATCCTGCCGTATTTTGCCCCAGGCTTGGCGATCCCCTGAATCATGGAACAGGGCACGTCGATGGAGGCGAGGGCTGCCTTGAGCAAGCCCTCCATGTCAGGCGCCTCGGCGAGGATATAGATGATGCGGAGGTCGAAATGGACGGGGTAGTCTATAGTGGCTCCGCCGAATGGACCGGAGCAGGCGGGGGCGTTTTCGTTCATGGATAGAGTATGCTGAAAAGCGCGATTTTTGTCGAGGAGGAGTGACGCTGTGAAAGATCCGAGACTGTTGAAGCTGGCCGATATCCTGGTCAACTATTCGATCAAAGTGGGGAAGGGGGAGAAAGTTCTCATCCAGAACTACAATCCCGAGCCTGAGTTCATAAAAGCCCTGGTGAGCGCCATCCACGAGGCCGGCGGTCTGGCCTTTGTGAACCTGCGCGACAGAAGCATCGAGAGGGAACTCTACCTGAACGGACCGGAGGAGCAATTCAGGCTGCAGGCCGAATTCGAGCTCGAGCGCATGAGGAAGATGGACGCCTACATAGGCTTCACAAGCCTCCGTAACGCCTTCGCGTGGAAGGATGTCCCCTCCGAGAAAATGGATCTGTACAACCGGTATATCTGGAAGAAGGTGCACATCGAGCGCCGCATCACCGATACGAAATGGGTAGTGCTCCGCTATCCCTCGCCGGCCATGGCCCAGAACGCCGGCATGAGCGAGGAGGCTTTCGAGGATTTTTTCTTTGATGTCTGCACGATGGACTACGGGAGGATGTCCAGGGCTATGGACCCCCTCGTCAGGAGACTCGAATCGACGGACAAGGTACATATCCTCGGCCCGGGCACCGATCTCTCGTTCTCGATAAAAGGCCTGACGCCGATCAAGTGCGACGGAACGATGAATATACCCGACGGCGAAGTCTACACCGCGCCCAGGCGCGATTCCGTCAACGGGGTGCTGAGCTACAACACGCCGAGCGAAAAGGACGGCTTCAAATTCGAGAACATCAAGTTTGAGTTCAGGGAGGGAAAAATCGTGGACGCGCGCGCCAACGACAGCCTGAGGATAAACGGAATCCTGGACATCGACGAAGGCGCGCGCTACCTGGGCGAATTTTCCTTCGGCCTCAATCCCTTTATCCGTCAGCCCTTGCTCGATACCCTCTTCGACGAGAAGATAGCCGGCTCCGTGCATATCACGCCGGGCAATTCCTACGACGACTGCTTCAACGGAAACAGGTCGAGCCTGCACTGGGACATCGTCCTCATGCAGGACGAAGCCTCCGGAGGCGGCGAGATATGGCTGGACGGAGCGCTCGCTCGCAAGAACGGACGGTTTGTGCTTCCCGAACTTGAGGGACTGAATCCAGAAAACCTCGTCAGATAGTCTTGTGGGCGACGAAGCCGCCGTCGATGCCCACGACGAGAACCTGTATCGGAAGTTTTGAGCCGGAGTCCGTCCTCGCGTCCTGGGCGAGCCTGAGCAGGCCTGAGCAGCAGGGCACCTCCATGATGACGACTGAAACCGAACGAACCTGCCCGATGACCTCGGCGAGCTTAGCCCTGTAGATATCCTTGCCCGAATCGAGCTTGGGGCATGCGATGACAAGGGATTTTCCGGCGACAATGTCGGCATGAAAAGATCCCAGGGCGAAGGCTGTGCAGTCGGCCGCCACGACGACATCGGCTCCGGCGAAGTGAGGCGATCGCGGATTCGCCAGATGGAGCTGGATGGGCCAGTTTTTGAGGCTTGAGGAGCCCGAAGGCTTTTCGGGGAAGACGGAAGGAGCCGGTGCGTCTCCGCCCGACGCGTTTGGGCTGCCTGCCGCGTTCTGGGTTTTCGCTGGGCTAGAAACGGCATAGCCGCTGCCGCAGGGTTTTGAGAAGGCAAAGGCTTTCTTCTGCCCGAAACGCTCATAACCACCAGGGATGGGAAGGCCTTGGCTTGTCAGGAAATTCACCGCCCGTTCGAGATAGAGATCCTGGCCATGATGGTCGAGGTGGGCGAAATGAGCCTGAAGTAGGGGATTCCCCTGAGGCAGGATTTCCTTCAGCACGGCGATCTCGTCATACTCGTCGGCATCCCGCTCGGTGATGTGGATTGCGCCCTTGGGACAGTGGCCTATGCAGGCGCCGAGGCCGTCGCATAAGCTTTCGCCCACAAGTCTCGCTTTCCCGCCGATGATCCTCAAGGCGCCTTCGGGGCATCCCGTCTCGCAGGCACCGCAGCCGTCGCAGAGCTCCTGGTCTATTTCTATGATTGTCCGCTTTCCCATATGTCCTCTCGCTTTCCATGATTTTGCGCTGAAGCATTCGCCCGCGATGATGCCATGATAGCGAAGAGGAAGGGGAATTGCTGTAACAAATGTTACGTATCGTCCAGCGAAGACAAAAAGCCCGCGGAGGTTTGGACCTCCGCGGGCTTCCGTAACAGCCAAAAGGACTCTGAGGCCTTAGGCGGCCAGGACCGGTACGATGCGGGGAGCCGACTCGGCCTTCTTGGGAAGGGCGATGGTCAGGAGCCCGTCACGGAACTTCGCCTCGATCTTCTCGATATCGACATCGTCGGACAAGGAGAAGGAACGAGAGAATTTGAATTCCCTGCGTTCCCTGCGCAGCCAGCGGTCATCCGCCTTCTTCTCGTCATTGGCGGAGCTTCTGTCGGCCGAGATGGAGAGGTTCCCATCCTTCAGCTCAATTTTCACGTCTTTTTCGGATAAACCAGGGAGTTCGGCCTCGATGACATAGCGTTTATCCTCGTTGAGGACATCAACGATAGGCGTCCTGTACTGAGAAAATGGAAGATCTTCGCCGGAAAAAATTTGATCGATGAGATCGAAGGGATTGTTTCCATAAAGTGTCATGTTGTTCATACAAACCTCCAGAAATCCGCAATTTTCGCGGAACGCTGGATGAGTTTCAACCCTACAGGCTATCCTCATCCTCGCGGGCCCCTTTCGGGCGCCTATATACTTATAAGCAAAATTCGTGCCAACTGCTATCTAATGACAATATTATTTGTATAACTTTTCTATTATATTACTTAATATGTAATTAAAGAATTAATATATAGAATTTCATTCGAAGGGTGAACCCTAAAAAGCGAGCAAAAAGCCCCCAAGTTTGTTTTTAATGTTGAGCCGAGAGGCATCGGCCAAGGATGTCTCGCTCGGGTGTTTCTTCCCGAATCATCTGTATTAAAAATACTCTTATATATGTATCAAAATGATACAATAGTGACTATCTTCAGTCCGTGTCACGCCAGGTAAGGGCTGCCGCCTCTATCGCGTCGAGGGCGAGGTAGAGAGCGAGGCCTACGAGGGAGAGGGCGATGATGGCGGCGTACATGTCGGGATAATCCACCCTGGACCAGGAATCCATGATGTACCAACCCAGCCCGTCCATAGAGGCGAAGGTTTCGGAGAGGAAGAGCACGGCGATGGATGTACCGAGGCTGATCCTCAGCGAGGACAGGAGAGAGGGCAGGGTTGCCGGAAGGATTGCCCAGCGGAGCAATCCGCCGCCTTTCACGCCAAGGGATAGCACCGTGTCGATAAGGGTTGAGGGGATGGCCTTGGCCGAATCGCGCCCGCCCACGAAGAGCTGACCGAATATGACAAGACCCATGAGGGCTACCTTCGAGGCGTCGCCTAGGCCGAAAAACAGCATCAGAATGGGGAGAAAAGCCACCTTGGGCAGAGGATGGAGAAGATAGACGAGGGGCGAGACGAGGTTGTCGGCCGCCTTCACGCGACCGGCGAAAAGGCCGAGAGCCCAAGCCGCTGGGCCCGCCAGGGCGAGGGCGATGAAGATGCGCCGCAGCGATGCCCAGATGTGGACGAAAAGCGTCCCATCGGCGATTTTTTGCCCGAAGCGTGAAGCCGCCTCTATAGGCGAGGGAAGGAAGGGCTTTTTCAGGATGAGAGCGAGGAGAGCCCAAAGAGTAGTGACGAAGAGGCCCGCGAGGATAAACCTGCCGATCTTGGCCGTGAAGCCGGCGGTGCGCGATCTGGGCATCGTCGTGATGTTTTCGTCGGCCATTCGGAGGCTATGGGCTTCTTCCCTGCGCTGCAAGCCTTCGAAAAGCTGGCGCAGCGATGCCACGTTGGAAAAATATTCCTGGCTTTCCCTGTAGGAGGCCTTTTCGTCACGAGCGCTCTCTGTGCCGGTGGCTAGGCGGGCCGCGCGCGTCGAAGTCGCAGGCTCGCCGCCACTCTCAGGCGCGGCCCGCCTCCCCGTATTGAAGCGCGCCGAGAGCGTGGAGGGATTTTTTCCTTCCAAAATATAGACGGTATCTGCCAAATACGCCGCTTCCTCGATGGAGTGGGTGACAAGTATCACCGTCGTGCCGTGCCTTCTCTGGGTTTCAAGCAAGGTTTCCTGAAGAGATTCCCTCGTGAGAGCGTCGAGGCTGGAAAAAGGCTCGTCCAGGAGGAGAAGATCGGAGTCGGAGGCGAGGGCTCGCGACACGGCCACCCTCTGCCTCATCCCGCCGGACAGCCGGGCGGGATAGAGCCGGGCGACGGGCTGGAGGCCAAGTTCGGCGAGTATGGGATCCACCCTGGACCGCCGCTCGCCGACGGAGGCGCCTCGCGCCCTCAGTCCGAGCTCGGCGTTGGCCTGGACGTTGGCCCAGGGCAGAAGGCCATAATCCTGGAAGATGACGGTCGTCTTCTCTCGTATCCTGCCTCCGGCTTCGTCTCCGATGCTCAGGCGGCCGGCGCTGGGCGAGGAAAGTCCAGCGATCAGCCGCAGGAGGCTCGTCTTTCCCGAGCCTGATTTCCCGACTATCGCCGTGATGGAGCCCTTTTCGAAGTCGACGCTGAGATCCGAGAGGACAGGGAGGCTCTTCCCACTCAGGCTATAGGAAAAGCTGAGGTTCTCGAGGCGTACCATGGAAGCGCCGGCCATGATTCACCCTAAAAATGCGCGATGGGGCGTCCGTCGAGGAGGCTCGCGGTGTTGATCGGTTTTTTGAGAAGCCCTTTCGCGGAAAGCCAGGCGGCCGCCCTGTCGATATCGTCCATGGTCGGGAGTCTCGGTTTTTTGTAAATCACGAAGCTGTAGGCCTTGGCCGCTTCCTCGGAAAAGCCCGCCTTCTTCACAAGAAGGGAGCGGAAGTCATCGGGTTTCGCGTTGATGCGCTCCGCTGCCTTCCAGTATGCCCTGTAGAGCTTTTCGACATCATCGGCCCTGGAGGAAAGGAAACCGCTAGTGAAGGCGAGGACGCCGACGCCGAGGCCATAATCATCGGTCGAGGCGATGATTTTCGCTCCCCGCACACGGGCTGTTGTCAGGAAGGGTTCGGGCATCCCGGCGGCTGCCGTCTGGCCTGCGAGCATAGTCTCGAGGCGCACCGGCATCTTGGGAATGGGCATGAGGTTGATGTCGGAGGCCGCGACCCCTGCCGCCGACATCAGGGTATCGACCATGTAGTGGATGACCGAGTTGCTGGAAATGCCGATGGGCTTGCCCGCGAGTTCCTTGAGATTCACCACCGCGAGGCCGGGTGCTACGGCTATGCCGTAGCGGCCGTCGGTGAGGCTCGTTATTCTCACGGGGAATCCGCCCTGCACGGCGAGGATCACGGCCAGGACGTCCGTGATTACCCCATCGACGGCGCCGGCCTGAAAGGCCGAATCGCGTTCGACGGCGCTCTGGAAGCGCAGGAGTTCAACATCGACGCCTTCCGCCGTGAAAAGGTTCTCCGTCTCGCAGAGCATGAAGGGAAGGGAGTCGGCGTCGGCGAAGACGCCCAGCTTGATCGGTTTGCCGCTTGGCTGGGCATTGGCTAAAAACGACGAGGCCAGCAGCAGGAAAACCACCGCGATAAAGGTAAACTGCTTGATTTTCATAGGGGAATACTCCTTGTTAGAGGCCTTCACTCCAGCGATAGGCCCTTTCGTCCGGTACGCCGAGGCGATCCATGATCCGGTTTACCACAGTGTCGGCCAGTTGTTCAATCGACTGGGGTTTGCTGTAGAAACTGGGGCTTGCGGGCAGGATGACGGCTCCGGCTTCTTTCAAGGAAACGAAAGCCTTGAGAGAGACGAGGGAAAGGGGAGTCTCGCGGGGCACGAGGATGAGGGGCCAACCTTCCTTGAGGGCGACGCTTCCCGCCCTGTGGATGAGATTGGCGCAGATGCCCGAAGCGAGACTTCCCAGCGTGCCCATCGAACAAGGCACGATGACCGTGCCCGAGAGCCTGAAGGAGCCCGAGGCGACGGGGGAAGAGAAGTCGTCGGAAGGGTGGAACTTGATTATGGCGGGCGATCCCTCCGGTCCGCCCGAGCTTCGGATCTTGCCGAGCCAGTAGCC
>JBAQLW010000261.1:0-13932 GCA_049302175.1 Rectinemataceae bacterium | reverse complement strand
CGTCGTGTCCATGGTCTTGGATTCTTCGACCGTTATGACGCCGTCCTTGCCGACTTTTTCCATGGCATCCGCGATCTGGTTGCCGATGTTGATGTCGTTATTGGCGGAAACGGAGGCAACGTTCGCGATCTCTTCCTTTTCCTTGATTTCCTTGGAGTTCTTCTTGATCTCCTCCACGGCGATAGTCACGGCTTGATCTATACCCTTCTTGAGTGCCATCGGGTCCATTCCTGCGGCGACGGCCTTGAGGCCTTCCTTGACGATGGAATAGGCGAGGACGGTGGCTGTGGTGGTTCCATCGCCGGCGATGTCATTGGTCTTGGTCGCCACTTCCTTGAGAAGTTGGGCGCCCATGTTTTCGTAGGGATCCTCGAGTTCGATTTCCTTGGCGACGGAGACGCCGTCCTTCGTGACGGTCGGTGCGCCGAATTTCTTGTCAAGGAGGACATTGCGGCCCTTGGGTCCCAAAGTTACCTTGACGGCCTTGGAAATCGTCTCTACGCCGACGAGAAGCCTGCGCCGCGCGTCTTCGCTGAACAGCAGCTGTTTAGCCATAATATTACTCCCTTGGATAATTAGATTGATGACCGATGAGGTCAATAAGAAGATATAGAAAAAAAGAAAAAGTGGCAAGGGTTTTTGGTAAAATACTATGAAAACCTTCTATTACTTCGTATACTAATTATATGGAAGAATATATTCACATGGGATTTATCTATGGCGCGTGGCGGCGCAAGGTTTCCGAAGCCCTTCTGCCATTTGGAATTACTTTCCAGCAGTATCAGCTTGTCGCTTTCGCCAGGCGAAAAGGAGCCGCCATCCTCTCCGCCGCCGCCAGCGAACTCGGGATGGATAGGCCAACCCTCACGCTTGTCGTACGCAAATGTGTGGAATCAGGCTGGCTCACTCGTTCGGTGTATTTTTCGGACAAGCGTTCATCACGCATCGCCCTGACCGGCGAAGGCGAGGAGCTTCTCGACAGCATAGAATCCGCGAGGATTTTCTCTTTTGAATCGACAGGCGACGCCTTCGACATTCTCGGCTCCGATGAGAGGTCAGAACTGCGCAGGATGCTCGACAAGGCTTCGCGGCGCGCCAGGGATATCTACATCTGAGCGAGGCGAGGGCGGCGGCGCTGATAAGGCGGCGAACGCAGTGGTCGCTGCGGACCTCCTCGATTAACAAGAAAGCCCCCACCGTGTTATACTTTTCCGGTGAATAAAACCCTGGAAACCATCTTCTCGGACGAATCGATAGTTATTGTGAACAAGCCGGCAGGCATTCTCTCCATACCCGACCGCTACGATCCCGATACTCCCGTCGCTCTCTCCTTCCTCGAGGCAGAATTCGGCGGGCTCTTTGTCGTGCACAGGATCGACAAGGACACCTCGGGCCTTCTCCTCTACGCCCGAAACGCCGAAGCCCACAGGGCGCTGAACGCCCAGTTTCTCTCGCGCAAGGTGGAGAAATCCTATCTCGCTATAGTGCGGGGCAGGACGGAAAAAGATGAGTGGGGCTGTGACGAGCCTCTCCTCGCCGACGCCGACCGGATGCACAGGACCCTCGTCGACAGGAAGCACGGGAAGGCCGCCGTCAGCAATTTCGAGACGGTCGAGCGGTTCAGGGATTTCTCGCTCGTGAGGATACGCCCCGAGACGGGCCGAACCCATCAGGTGCGCGTGCATTGCGCCGAAACGGGCTACCCCATAGCCGTCGATCCCCTCTACGGCGATGGAAAGCCGGTGCTTCTCTCACAGATAAAGAGGAAGTGGAAGGGCGACGAGTTCGAGGAGCGTCCCCTCCTGGCACGCACCGGCTTGCACGCCGAGCGGCTTGCCTTTACCCATCCCGCAGGCGGGCGGAAGATGGACCTGACCGCCTCGCTGCCCAAGGACATGAGCGCGCTTCTCGCCCAGCTGCGAAAGATTTGATCAGCGCCGCCCTGTCAGCTTGATCAGGTGGTAGCCGAACTGGGTCTGGACGACATCGGATATCGAGCCAATGCCGATTCCTTTGCACGCCGATTCGAAGGCGGGGACCATCTTGCCTGGACCGAACCAGCCGAGATCGCCCCCTGAGGATTTCGATGGGCAGGTGGAATGCTCTCGCGCCATGCTCTCGAAATTGGCGCCTTGCTTGATCCGCTTGAGGAGGTCCTGGGCGAGGGCCCTATCCTTGACGAGTATATGACTTGCTCTCCATTCCATACCGTTTCTCCTATCTCCATGTAAGGTGGAATTCCTTGATTTTGTCGACCACTTCCTCGATCTGCTCGATAGGGGGAAGAATCGTCGACCTGAAGTGGGCTGTCCCGGGCACCTGGCCAAAGCCGCTGCCAGGGATGACGCAGATGCCGGTGCGTTCGAGCAGGGCGAGACAGTACTCCTCATCCGTTTTCCCTTCAGGCAGGGTGATCGTCGGGAAGGCGTACATCGCCCCTGTGATGGGCTGGCAAGAATAGCCGGGAATGCCGTTCAACCCTTCGGCGAGGAGAGAGGCGCGTACTTTGAGCGCCTCGATTACGCCGTCGCGTTCGCTGCGGAACAGTTCGTACGAGGGCTGTCCTCGCTCAGGCGGGCTTACGAGGAGGTAGACAAGAATCTGCCCCGGCAGATTCGAGCAGAGTGAAATGGACTGGAGCTTCGTTATCTGCGCCAGGACGTCATGAGGCAGGTTCCGCACTTCCATGTAGCCACCCCGCTGTCCGCATTCGCCCAGATAGCCTTTCGAGCAGGAATGGAAGCTGAAAAGGCTTACTTCCTTCTCTGCCTTCTCCGTGAGCACGCGGGCGAAGGAGACAAACGTATCCTCTGGATTGTAGGTGTTCTTCTGGTAGACCTCGTCGGCGAGGATGGAGAGGTTATGCTTCTTCGCGAACTCGATCACCATGCCGATGTTATCGCGTGAAAGAACGGATCCGGAAGGGTTGCCTGGGTTGATCACGCAGATAGCCTTGACATCGATGCCTTTGCCGCGAGCCTCGAACCATGCCTTTTCGAGCATGTCGGACGAGAGGCTCCAGCCTGAAGCTTCATCCAGATAGTAGCCGACCTGTGCGCCGCCGTAGAGACTTATCGAGGCTGAATAGAGGGGATACTGGGGTATGGGAACCATTATACCGTCGCGGTCGGAGGCGATGAGGAGGCGGAGGGTCGTCTGCACGGCCTTGGACGCGCCATCGGTGAGATAGATATGTTCGGGATCGCTCTCAACGCGGAGCGCCGGATCGGAATCCCTTTCTTCGATAAAATGGGCGATCGCCTGGCGGACAAATCTTAGTCCCTTGGATTCGGAGTAGGCGCCGAGCCCGTATCGGGATTCGGCTTGGATGGCGCGAGCCGCGGCGAGGACATCTTCGGGGAAGGCTTCCGGGGCCTTCTCAGCGAGTTCTGGCCACTCGGACAGGGCGAGCACCTGCCGCACATAGGTGAGAGGCTTCTGTCCCAGAGCCTGGGGGTTGCCGATATTGCAATAGATGATCTTCCGGCCGGCTCGTTCGAGTTCATGGGCACGGGCAACGATCGGACCGCGAACGGCATAATGGGAATTCAGGACGACATTCGCGATGTCGGAGAGTGCGAGCGGCATGATGGCTCCTTCTTCTGCGATCTCCCGCGGGGGAGAAAGGTCTCGGAAAGTATAACCAATGGTTTACATCGAGTCAAAGGCATGCGGTTAGCCAAAAGACCATGATCTTGACCCTGGCGATCGTAAGGTATATACAGGTTTTATGCCACGGCGAGATGCCACGGCGATAGTATCGTACTCCGGAGGGTCACATGCCCGTCAATCTCAAGGGACGCAGTTTTCTCACGCTCAAAGATTTCAGCCCAGAAGAAATCCGCTATCTTCTCGATCTCTCGCGCGACCTCAAAGCTAAAAAGCGTTCGGGAGTAAAGGGTAATTCATTATACCGAAAAAATATCGTTCTCATCTTCGACAAAGCGTCAACGCGAACTCGCTGCGCCTTCGAGACTGCCTGCTGGGATGAAGGCGGCAACGCCACCTTCCTGACCAATTCCCAGATGGGGAAGAAGGAATCCGTAGAGGATACGGCCAAGGTCCTGGGACGCATGTACGACGGCATCCAGTACAGGGGCTTCTCACAAAAGCTCGTCGAGGATCTGGCGAAGTTCTCGGGCGTTCCCGTCTGGAATGGACTGACCGACGACGATCACCCAACCCAGATTCTCGCCGACCTCCTCACCATCGAGGAACATGTCCACAAGCCCCTGAACAAGGTGAAGATGGTCTACTGCGGCGATGCCAGGAACAACATGGGCAATGCCCTCATGATCGGCAGCGCCAAGATGGGCCTGCATTTCGTAGCCCTCGCGCCGAAGGAGCTCTGGCCCAACGAGGCCCTCGCCGCCGAGATGAAGGCTGTGGCGGCCGCGACGGGCGGGACGATAGAATTCTTCAGCATCGAAAATGCCGACAAGGCGCTCTCGGGCGCCGATGTCCTCTACACCGACGTATGGGTTTCGATGGGCGAGGAGGCGAAATTCGCCGAACGCATCGCTCAGCTGGAAAAATACAGGGTGACGATGGATTTCGCCCGGAAGACCGGCAATCCCGACGTAATCTTCCTCCATTGCCTCCCAGCCTTCCATGATACGGAGACCGCCGTTGGCCAGGAAATCGAAAAGAAACATGGGATACGTTCGATGGAGGTATCGGACGAGCTCTTCCGCTCTCGCCATTCCGTCGTCTTCGACCAGGCAGAGAACAGGCTCCATACCATCAAGGCGGTGATGGTGGCGACCATAGGCGACGTGTGAACGAATATTTTGATCCCCGTCCCAAGGCTGAGAGGGCCCTCCTTATCGGCATCGAGCTCGATACCGTAAGGAAGGATGAAGCCTTGAGCCTTCTGCGCGAGCTCGGCGGCTTGGCCAGGAGCCTCGGCCTCGAAGTCGCCGATTCCATCTCGGTCAAGCTCAGGGAAAAGACCGCCAGCCTTCTTGTGGGCACTGGCAAGGCCGATGAGATCGTCGCGATCGCTAAGGCGGAGAACGTCGATTCCATAGTATTCGATCATGCCCTTTCACCCAGCCAGCAAAGGAACTGGGAAACCCTGTCGGGCAAAAAAGTATACGACAGGTCCGAGCTGATCATCAAAATATTCTCGTCGAGAGCCCTCACGAAGGAGGCGAGTCTCCAGGTCGAACTCGCTCGGCTCGAGTTTTCGCTTCCGCGTCTCGCCCATTCATACGAGGATCTCTCGCGCCAGCGCGGCGGCCGCTACGGCACGAAGGGCTCGGGCGAACAGAAGATAGAACTCGACAGGCGCTCCATTGAGCATCGCATCCACGAGATCAAGGAAGAGATGAAGGACGTCCGCAAATCGCGCGACGTTCAGCGCAGGCGCAGGGAGCGCGTCGAGCTGCCGAGGGCGGCTATCGTCGGCTACACGAACGCGGGCAAGTCGAGCCTTCTCAACGCCCTTACCGCGGCCGATGTCCTCGCCGAGGACAAGCTCTTCGCAACCCTGGATCCTACAACGCGGAAGCTCAACTTCAAGTCAGGAGGGAACCTCCTTATAACCGACACTGTCGGCTTCGTGCGCAACCTGCCCCACAACCTGATCGATGCCTTCAAGGCGACCCTAGAGGAAGCCTCGGCTTCCGATCTTCTCATCCACGTGGCGGACGCTTCCGATCCCGAAGTGGAAATCCACATGGCCACGACTGAGAAAGTGCTCTCGGAGATCGGCGCGGGGGAACTTCCCAGGATTCTCGTCCTCAACAAGGTCGATATCGCCGACCAGGCCGTCCTCGACCAGTGGCCGAGGATCCATCCCGACAGCCTGGCCGTTTCGGCGAAAACGGGCAGGGGACTTGACAGTCTGGCCCTTCTTATAGAAAAAACACTTACTTCCGACATGGAAGAAGTGGTTCTCGCCATTCCTCATTCCGATTATTCCCTCATTCCGCTGATCCATCGGGAGGGGGTGGTCATCGAGGAAAAGGCGGAGGATGAGAGAAGCATCGTACGATGCAGGATTCCGCGCCGTCTCGAGGGCAAGGTCGGAAAATACCGCCAGATTGATGAGGAGAAGCAATGAGGGAGATCCATTCGGCGCTCATCGTAGGCGCCGGCGCCATTGGCGCCGCGGTAGCCTCCAGAATTTTCGACATAGACAAGGCTGCCGTCGCCCTCTGCGCGACAGGGGAGCGCCGAGAACGGTATATCCGAGAGGGATTCATCGTCAACGGCAGACGCTATTTCTTTCCCTTGGCCGATCCAACCCCGCGCAAGCCCTACGATCTCGTCATTGTCGCCGTAAAGAGCTACCACCTTGCTCTTGCTATCGAAGAGATGCGCCCTTATGTCGCCCCAGGCACGATCATCATATCGCTTCTCAATGGCATCGCGAGCGAGGAGATCCTGCGTGCGGAATTCAGGACGGCCAGCATCCCCCTCGCTGTTATCATCAGCATCGATGCCCTCAGGGTGGGCAACAGGATCGATTTCGAGAGCGCGGGCGAGATCCGCTTCGGCCTCGAGAAGAACGATCCCAAGGCGCTCGACGATGATGTTGCCGCCGTCGCGCGCTTCTTCGCGAGACACGGCGTGCAGTATTCAATTCCCGAAAACATGGTGAAAGCCCTCTGGTTCAAGTTCATGATAAATGTCGCCATGAACCAGTGGTCAGCCTTGCTGCGCGGCTCCTATCTCTTCTTCCAGAAAAGCGCCTCCGCGCGGGAGCTCGTGGCGGCGACGATGAGGGAAGTGATAGCCCTCTCCGATGCCCTCGGGAAAGGCCTCGTGCAGGAAGATGTGGCGACAGTCTTCGCCACGACGGATAGGCTGAACGGAAACGGCAGGACATCGATGCTGCAGGATGTGGATGCCCTGCGCAAAACCGAAGTCGATATCTTCGCGGGCGTCATCGTGGAAAAAGCTCGGGAATGCGGAGTACCCGTTCCGATCAACGAGTTTCTCCTTCTCTCCATCAAGGCGATCGAGGAAGGTTACGGCCTCTGATCCGAAGCGGCCAGACTTGAAATCTCGCCCGACCAGAAGGCTTCGATCTCTCCTCCCTCGTACTGGAGGAGGATGCGGCCGGCGTCATCGATGCCCCTTATCGTTCCTCGCGCTGCCGCTCCATTGCCGGGATGCCCAACGATGAAGCCAACCTCCTCACCGAGAGCCCACATGGCTTTTTCATACGCTTCGCGCCAGTCTTTTCTTCCAAGCCAGACTAATGCGGCATCGCCTGTCGCCGAGGCGAGGATCTGGGCTTCGGGTATATCGGCCGGCCGCGGCTCCGGACCCTGAGCCGCTACCGCTACTTCCGTCAGGCTTGTAGCCCTCATGCGCATAGCCGGCGAATAGGCTTCCGGCTTCAGGTTGAGTCCTATCCCGGCGAGAAGCCAGCCATCCGTCGTTTCGCAGAGAAGGCCACCGAGTTTCAGATAACCGCCGCCATTGCTCCGCGTGCAAAGGCCCATTATATCGTTCGGCCACTTGATGTTGAGGCGGAAAGGCGCGACTTCCGACAGGGCTTCAAGCACGGCGAGCCCCATCCTGAGCGGCAGGGCTTCGACCGTCGAGAATCCGCCTCTCAGGCAGAGTGTCATGAGAAGGGATGCCCCGGTGGCTCCCTCCCATCTTCTGCCTTCGATGCGACCCCGCCCCGCCGTCTGCTCGTCGGCCATGACGATGAACCTGTCCACAGGGCTCCCGCGAAGGAGTTCTCTCGCCTTCTCCATGGTCGAGTCGACGCTTTTAAAATGCAGGATGGGGATTCCCATGGCTCACGATAGAGTTTTCAAGGCTGTATTTCAACCAGCCTCCAACCCAGGATGCTTGCATTCCGGCGAAAAAATCGTATGATGGTGAAAAATAAGGAATGGTTCCGCATTTGGCGTTTCCAACTAAAAAAAGGCATCTATTTCCAAAATGCATCGGGAGGGCAGAATATGTGCGGCATAATTGGATATTCCGGACCACGAAGAACCTCGTCCATTCTCCTCGAAGGGCTCAGGCGACTCGAGTACAGGGGCTATGATTCGGCGGGCATCGCCGTAGGCGGAGGCGACTACGGAAGCCATCCCCTCGGTATCGTCAAGGCTGTGGGAAAGATAGCGGCGCTCAAGGCCGCGATTCCAGCCGACCTGGATGGAACCTGGGGTATTGGACACACGCGCTGGGCTACCCATGGCGGCGTGACTTTAGCCAATGCCCATCCCCATACCGATTCATCAGGAAAGATAGCCGTCGCCCATAATGGCATTATCGAGAACCATCATTCGCTCAAAGCCATGCTTGAAAAGAAAGGCCACGTATTCGTCAGCGAAACCGATACCGAGGTGATACCCCACCTCATCGCCGAATACTACAAGGGCGATCTCCTCGAAGCGGTGAAGGCCGCCATTCAGAACCTCCAGGGCACCTACGGCATCGCTTGCATCCATGCCGACGAGCCAGGCCGCATCATCGGCGCCAGGAACGGCAGCCCCCTCGTCGTGGGCGTAGGGGCCGGGGAGATGTTCCTCGCCAGCGATGTCACGGCCATGGTGGCCTATACCAACAAAGTCGTCTACCTCAATGACGGCGAGATTGTGGACATAGGCAGGGACTATTACGCGATCACCGACAGGGAAGAGCGTAAGCTGGACAAAAAGGTGGACGAAGTCACCTGGGAGCTGGGATCCATCGAGAAGGGAGACTTTCCCTGTCACATGGAGAAGGAGATTTTCGAGCAGCCCGAATCCATAGCCCGCGCCCTGAGCGGCAGAATCGACGCCGATAATGCCACCGCCAAGCTGGGCGGTCTCAATATGGAGAGAGGAAGGCTTTCTGGCATCGGGCGCGTGAAGATTATAGCCGCGGGGACGAGCTGGCATGCCGGCCTTGTCGGATCCTACCTCCTGGAGTCCATCGCCCGCATTCCAGCCCAGTCGGAGCTGGCGAGCGAGATACGGTACAGGAACCCCGTCGTGGAAAAAGACAGTCTATGGTTCACCGTCAGCCAGTCGGGCGAGACGGCCGATTCCCTCTTCGCCATGAGGGAAATCCAGAGGAAGGGCGGATCGGTGCTCGGCATCTGCAACGTCGTGGGATCGACGATAGCGAGGGAATCGGACGGAGGCATCTACGTCCATTCGGGTCCGGAGATCGCCGTAGCCTCGACCAAGGCTTTCACGAGCCAGCTTTCCGCCTTCTACCTTTTCACCCTCCTCATCGCCCGGATGAGGGACATGTCCAGGGAAGAAGGCATGAAATTTGCGGCTTCCCTCCAAGCCGTGCCCGAGATGGTCGCCACCGTGTTAAAGCAACGCGACCATATACAGACCGTGGCGAAAAAATATTGCAAGGCCAAGGATTTTCTCTTCATGGGACGGGGCATCCTCTACCCGATCGCCCTCGAGGGCGCTCTCAAGCTCAAGGAGATTAGCTATATCCATGCCGAAGGCTGCAGTGCGGGCGAAATGAAGCACGGGCCGATTGCCTTGGTGACCCCCGAGGTGCCGAGCGTATTTCTCGTGCCCGACGGTTACCTCCGCGAGAAGACGATTTCCAATATACGGGAGATCAAGGCGAGGGGAGGTCCGGTCATCGCCGTGGGCGTCGAGGGAGACGAGGAGACGAGAAAGCTCGCCGACGAATTCATCCCCGTGCCCAAGGCCGATACGCGTTTCTATCCCTTTACGATGGTAGTGCCTCTCCAACTTTTCGCGTATTTCTCCGCCCTCGAGCTGGGCAGGGATGTCGATCAGCCGCGAAATCTTGCCAAGAGCGTTACCGTCGAATGATGAATGTTGGGGGAAAATGGTTGTTCATTCACCCTTTCCGGAGTATAATGTCGTGTATTTTTTAGCGATTTCCAAGGAGGAAATATGAAGAGGGCGATTCTCGCTGCGGTTCTCATCGTCTCCCTCGCCTTCGTGGGCTGCGCGAGCGGCACGAAAGGCGATACGATCAAGGTAGGCTGGTTCGGCGCGCTGACAGGCGATCAGGCCGTGTGGGGAGAAAACGAATTCAACACCGTCAAGATGCTGTTCGAGGAATATAACGCCGCCGGCGGCATCCAGGTCGGCAACAAGAAATACAAGCTCGAAGCCATCGGCTACGACAACAAGGGCGATGCGCAGGAAGCCGTCAACGTCGTCAAACGGCTGACCGGCCAGGACAAGGTCGTCGCCATTTTAGGCCCGAACGCTTCCGGCAACGCCATCCCCATCGCCCCCGTCCTTGAGAAGGCTAAGGTTCCCGATATCGCCACCGTCGCAACCAATCCCAAGGTCACCGTGCTCGACGGCAAGGTAAAACCCTACAATTTCCGCGTATGCTTTATCGATCCCTACCAGGGCGCCGTAGCCGCCGGTTATGCGTTCGACAAGCTTGGCGCGAAGAAAGCCGCCATCCTCTATGACGTGTCCGACGATTATTCTCAGGGGCTGCGCGAGTTCTTCACCATGAACTTCACGAAGAAGGGCGGCGAGATCGTCGCCGACGAATCCTTCAACGCGGGTGATGTGGATTTCAGACCCCAGCTCTCCAAGATCAAGGCAGCCAATCCCGACATCATTTTCATGCCGTACTTCTTCAAGGAAGTGGCGCTCTCCGCCAACCAGGCGAGGGAACTCGGCATCAACCAGGTGTTGATGGGCGGCGACGGATGGCCTTCGGAGCAGCTCATCTCCATGGGCGGCAAGGCTGTTGAAGGCTCCTACTTCGTCAACCACCTCGACTACGCCGATCCTTCGGTCGCCGACTATAAAGCCCGTTACCTCGCCAAGTACGGCAAGGAAACCGAGCTCAACGGCTACCTCGTCCACGATGCCGTCCTCCTCCTTGTCGCCGGACTCGAGAAGGCCGGCAAGGTGAATGGCGAGGCACTCGCCAAGGCCCTCGAAGGCATCGAAGTTCAGGGCATCACGGGCAAGATCAAGATCAGCCCGGAAACGCACAATCCTGAAGGCAAGGATGCAGCCATCCTGAAGATCGTCGATGGCCAGTACCTGTTCCAGGAAAAGTACGCCGCAGAATAAGCGCGGCCGCCTCTAGAGGGCAGTTCGCATGGTGCCTGGGGTTTTCCCTGGCGCCTCGCGGACTGCCCCCTTCGTCTCATATCCCGCCGAAATAGGACAGGTCATGATCCAGTTCCTTCAGCAGTTGATAAACGGGCTCTCGATCGGCTCGGTGTACGCATTGATGGCCGTCGGCTATTCCCTCGTCTACTCCATCATGAATTTCTCGAATTTCGCGCACGGCGGCGTCATCATGTTCGGCGCCTATTTCGGTTTTTTCGGGCTCACCCTGCTCAAGCTGCCTTTCATCGCGGCTTTTCTCCTCGCCACGGCGGGCACGACCCTCCTGGCCATACTCATCGAGCGCGTCGCGTACAAGCCTCTGAGGGAGAGAAGCGCTCCCTTCCTTTATTTCATCATATCCGCAATGGGGGCATCCATCCTCCTGGAGAACATCGTCATCGCGACGATAGGCCCCACCTTCAGGACCTATCCGCCCGTCATCGCGCGCACTCCCATCCTGGTCGGATCCCTGGCGATAGGCAGGCTCGACCTCCTGATGTTCTTCATTTCGGCCGTCTGTCTCGGCGGGCTCATTCTCTTCATCGAAAAGACGAAGATGGGCAAGGCCATCCAGGCCGCAGCCTACAACATTAAGGCCTGCGCCCTCATGGGCGTCAACACCGACAAGATCATCCTCATCGTCTTTGGCTTGGGCGGATTTCTCGCGGGAGTGGCGGGAGTATTCTTCGGCATGAAATACACGGTCTATCCGCAGATAGGCAACATAACGACGAAATCCTTCATCGCGGCGGTTTTCGGCGGACTGGGCAGCCTCCCTGGAGCAGTCATCGGCTCCATCCTCCTCGGCACCATCGAAACCCTCGTCGCCGGGTACATATCATCCCAATTCCGCGATCTCATCGCTTTCGTCATCCTCATCGGGGTTCTCATCTTCCGGCCGACAGGCATCATGGGCAAGAACACCGTGGACAAAGCGTAAAGGACCGGGGGTTACAATGGATTGGACATACATCCAGGGCATCCTGATGCTCGCGGGCATAAACCTCATCGCCGTCCTCGGCTTGAGTCTGCTCACAGGCTTTACGGGCCTGTTCTCCTTCGGCCACGCGGGGTTCATGGCGATTGGCGCCTATATCGGCGCCCTCATGACGGTGTCGCCCTCGACCACTCCCGCGGGTTTAGGCCTGCCGTTCGCCGTCGGCGTCATCGCCGGCGGGGCGGCGGCGGGCATCGTAAGCTATTTTCTCGGACGCATCACCCTCAACCTCAAGGGCGACTATTTCTGCATCGCGACCCTGGGCTTCGGTGAGGCCACGCGGCTGCTTCTGAACAATGTCCAGGTCTTCGGCGGTGCCCGCGGCTGGCCCGGCGTTCCCTACTCATCCACCCTTCCCGCCATCATTCTCGTAGACGTGCTGGCCGTCATCTTCCTCGCCAACCTCGTCAAGTCGCGCCATGGCCGCAACATGATCGCCGTCCGCGAAGAAGAGTTAGCGGCGCAGGTGTCGGGGATAAACGTTTTCCGCTACAAGATGATCGCCCTCATCGTCAGCGCCGTCTACGCCGGCGTGGCAGGAGTCTTTTTCGGCCATTACATGACCTTCATCCAGCCCAAGATGTTCTCGATGACCAAATCGACGGAGCTTACGATCATCGGCATCTTCGGAGGCCTTGGCTCGATATCCGGCTCGGTTCTGGGCGCGCTGCTCCTGACGGCTCTTCCCGAACTCCTCCGCGCCTTCGAGATCTGGCGTTTGGTATTCTACGGTGCGGCCGTCATTCTGATCATGATTTCGCGGCCCAAAGGTCTCATGGGAGGCATGGAGCTGACTCCCTCAGGGTTGAGAAAGGCGAGGACGGAGCGCAAGGCTCGTCTTGAAGCGCGCCGTGAAGCGGACGTCGAGGCTCGCCATGGCTGATATACTGCAAATCTCGCACCTCACGAAGCGCTTCGGAGGCCTCGCCGCCGTCAACGATGTTTCCTTCTCGGTTCCCGAAGGAGGCATAGTCGGTCTCATCGGGCCGAACGGCGCCGGGAAGACGACTATCTTCAACCTGGTCACCGGCGTCTATGCCCTGACCGAGGGCGATGTGGCATTCAAGGGCGGGAGCATCGTCGGCCTTCCTCCCTACAGGATTGCCGACATGGGCATCACCCGCACGTTCCAGAACATCAGGCTGTTCAAGAACCTGACGGTGTTCGAGAATGTCCTCACCGCCTGCCACCTGAGCGCTTCATACAATATCTTCGATTCCATTTTCCGCCTTCCCCGCTTCAGGAGGGAAGAAAAAGGGCTCGTGAAAAAGGCCGAGAGCCTGCTCGAGATCATGGGTCTTACGGAGAGACGCGATCTCGTGGCGAACAACCTGCCTTACGGCATGCAGCGGAGGCTCGAGATCGTCAGGGCTCTGGCCCTCGATCCTGAACTTCTTCTCCTCGACGAACCCGCGGCGGGCATGAATCCCGATGAAACCGAGCACCTGATGCGGCTCATCGGGAGGATCCGCGACGAGTTCAAGCTCTCGATCCTCGTGATTGAGCATCATATGGACCTTATAATGGGCGTCTGCGAACAGATCATCGTCCTCAATTTCGGGGTGAAGCTGGCCGAAGGCTGCGCCGACGAGGTAGCGAACAACCCCAAGGTGATCGAGGCCTATCTCGGCGTCACAGAGGAGGCCTGATGCCATGCTGCAAATAAAGGACCTCCATGTATCCTACGGCGGTATCAGAGCGCTGAAGGGCGTTTCGCTCGATGTGAAACAGGGCGAGCTCGTCACCATAATTGGCGCCAACGGGGCGGGAAAATCCACCCTCCTCAACGCTATCTCGGGTTTCCTCAAGTTCGGTCAGGGCGAGATTCTCTACAAGGGCAGGAAGCTCGAGCGGCGGCCCGATCTCGTCGTGAAATCGGGCATCTGCCAT
>JBAQLW010000260.1:0-2364 GCA_049302175.1 Rectinemataceae bacterium | reverse complement strand
CTCTTTAAGGCCGGAAAGCCACCTTGTTCAGGGATACATTTTCACGTACTCGGCGGCTTCCTTCTCGTTGGCCAGGACAAAGTGCCCAGGGAAAATCTCCCTCCATGAAGGTTTGTTGACGCTGTAGTCGTGCATGGACTGGTCGTAAACCAGCAGGGTCTTGTTCTTTTCCAGGTCGGGGTCGGGCAGAGGCACGGCGGAGAGCAGGGACCGGGTGTATGGATGCATGGGGCGGGCAAAGAGTTCCTCGTTGCTCGCGAGTTCCTTCAGTTCGCCCTGGTGTATGACGGCTATCCTGTCGGCGAAATAACGGACGACGGTGAGGTCGTGGGCGATGAAGAGGTAGGAAAGTCCGCGCTTCTGCTTGAGGTCGCGCAGGAGGTTGAGCACCTGAGCCCTGATGGAAACATCGAGGGCGGAAATGGGCTCGTCGGCGATGATGAATTTGGGCTCCATAGCGAGCACGCGCGCGATGCAGATGCGCTGGCGCTGGCCACCCGAGAACTCGTGTGGATAGCGTTCGGCGTGTTCCTCGAGGAGGCCGACATCGCTGAGGGCCGTGAAGACCTTGTCGCGCCGCTCCGCCTCGTCCTTGAAGAGATTGAAATTATACAGCCCTTCCGAGACGATGTAGTCGATGGTGGCGCGCTCGTTGAGGGAAGCCATGGGATCCTGGAAGATCATCTGGATATTGCGGATGACGTAGGTATCCAGTTCCCTCTCGATAACGCCCGAGATTTTCCTGTCCTGGAAAAAGATCTCGCCCTTGGTGGCCGGGTTGATCCTTATGATTGTTCGCCCAATCGTCGTCTTGCCCGAGCCTGATTCGCCCACGAGGGCGAATGATTCGCCCTCATAGATATCGAAGCTCACGTTCTTCACCGCGGTGAAGCTCTCGCGCCCATTTTTGAAGGTGACTTCCAGATTCTTGACCGACATCAGCACCTTGCTCAATTAAAAGCCTCCATGGTTGTTTCCTGGTATATCTTGCCCTTTTCCCTCATGAGCTTCACGGCTTCGGGCGGCTCGGCCAGGGGGGCCTTGGGATCGAGAAGCCAGGTTTTGGCGAAGTGGGTGGGGCTGACCTGGAAGAAGGGCGGTTCCTCCTCGAAATCGACGTTGAGCGCGTAGTGGTTGCGCGGCGCGAAGGCGTCACCCTTTATCTCATTGAAGAGCGTGGGCGGTGTGCCGGGAATCGCGAAGAGGGGCTCATTCTTCCTGGCCAGGGTCGGCAAGCTGGAGATCAGGGCCCAGGTGTAGGGATGGCGCGGGTCGTAGAATATCTCCCGCACCGAACCGTACTCGACGATCTGGCCGGCGTACATGACGGCTACCCTGTCGGCCACATTGGCCACGACGCCGAGGTCGTGGGTTATATAGATCGTCGTGAACCCATATTCCTTCTGGAGGAAACGGATCAGATCGAGGATCTGCGCCTGTATGGTGACATCGAGGGCAGTGGTAGGCTCGTCGCAGATGAGGATCTTCGGCTTGCATGCCAGGGCTATGGCGATGACGATCCGCTGGCGCATGCCGCCGGAATACTGGAAGGGGTAATCGTAGAAGCGTTTTTTCACGTCCTTGATACCTACCTTCTCCATCAGTGTGAGGGCGATCTTCTTGGCCTCATCCTTGGGGAGCTTCTGGTGCTTCTCGATCACTTCCGTGATCTGGATGCCAATCTTCTTGAGCGGATTCAGGGAAGTCATGGGGTCCTGGAATACCGTTGCGATCTTCGCGCCGCGTATCGCTTCCCAATCCTTGTCCGTCTTGATGTCGAGGAGGTTGCGCCCCTCGAATTCGATCGTACCGGCCGGGATGCGCCCGTTCGTCTCGAGCATGCCGGTGAAGGTCTTGGTGAGGACGGTTTTCCCGGAGCCCGATTCGCCGACGATGGCGAGGGTTTCGCCGTCGAAGAGATCGAGAGACACGGAACGTATGGCGGTGAGTTCCTTGTTGCGAACCCTGAACTTGACTACCAAATCCCTCACCTTCAGGATGGGGATTTTTTCTTCACTCATCTTCCACCTCCTATCGGTGAGTTCTGGGGTCGGATGCGTCGGCGAAGAGCTGGCCGACCACATAGAACGAGATCGTGACGAGACCCATCACGATGCCCGGGAACACGATCATATGAGGATAGGTGTCGACGAAGGACCAGTAGACGTCGATCATCCTGCCCAGTGATGGATAGGTGGAGGGAAGCCCGATGCCGAGATAGGAGAGGATAGTCTCGGTATTGATGAGGCCGGGAATCTCCTGGTACACAAGGGTGGCGATGACGGAAACCATGTAGGGAAGTATGTTGCGCGTGACCATCCGCTTGAGGGGCGTGCCGAGACAGCGGGAAGCGAGGTTGTACTC
>JBAQLW010000259.1:0-4399 GCA_049302175.1 Rectinemataceae bacterium | reverse complement strand
AAAGATGGCCTTTCGCCGCGAAGGGTGAAAGATCTTCCGCCCTGTTATTGTCGAAGGTGATCCAGTCCAATATGCCCGCGTCGTCCGCGTTTCCGCGCGCCGCGTTGAGGGCATCGGGGTCTATATCGGAAGCCCTGATATCCACATCCACATCGTGCCTGATCCGCCCTTCGAATTCGGCCCGCACCTCGTCCACCAGCTTCGATGAGACGGCGGGCATCACCTCGAAGGCGAAACGGCGCATGAGCCCCGGCGCGAAATCGAGGGCATAGAGAGCCGCCTCGATGGCTATGGTTCCCGAGCCGCAGAAGGGGTCGAGGAGGGAATATTTCCGATTCCAGCCCGAGAAAAAGAGGAGTGAGGCAGCGATCGTTTCCTTGAGCGGCGCCATGACGACGCGCTTCCTGTAGCCGCGCTTGTGCAATGGATCGCCCGATGTGTCGACGCCGATCGAACAGATGTCGTTGTCGAGGTAGACGCGGGCGCCGACGATGTTGCCGGTTTCCGGCATTTCGCGGATCCTGTTGCGCTCCATGAGCCGCGCATAGGCGGCTTTCTGTGCCATAGCCTGGAGGCTTGCCTGCGACGCCAGCTTCGAGTTGTGCGACCGCACACGCTCGATGTGGAGCTTGGAGTCCTTGAAGCAGCAGAGCTCCCAGGGGAGGTCGCGCACGCCCTCGAAAAAGGCGTCGAAATCCCCAGCCCTGAAGGTTCCAAGTTCGAGCAGCACGCGCTCGACCGTCCTCAATCCAATATTGGCGGTAGCCAGATCCCTGGCCATGCTGCTCTCATCCAATTGAAAGTAGATCCTGCCAGGCCGGCGCTCCAGGACGGAGAGTCCAAGGCGGACGATTTCCTGCGACGCGATTTTTTCGAGGCCGACGGCGCATAGCGCGATGCCTCTCAACTGTGTTCCCATGGATATAGTATGGCCGAGAAGGGGCCATTTTACAAGGTGAGCCCCGATGCGGGGAGCCCGGTTGACGCTTTCGACTCTCCTCCCTATCCTTCACGGGATATGATCTCCAGCGATGCCGGCGGTTCGGCTTCCCGCGCCTTCAAGGCGACTATCCCCGTCCTCCTCGGCTATGTCACCATAGGTTTCGGCTTCGGTCTCCTCGCGGTGAACACCGGCTACCCGCCGTGGTTTGCCCTCCTGATGAGCGTCTTTGTCTTCGCCGGAGCGGCGCAGTATATCGGCATCGGGCTCTTCGCAGCCGGGGCTTCGCTCACCGAGATAGCCCTCGTCACCCTTATCGTCAACCTGCGCCACGCGGCGTACGGACTATCTCTGATCAAAACTTTCGCCAAGCATCCTCGCCTTCGCCCCTACCTCGTTTTCGCGCTCACCGACGAGACCTATGCCCTTCTAAGCTCTTCCCGCGAGGAAGACAAGGCCGACGGCCGCTTCCTCCTCATGGTCTCAGGTTTCGATCAGCTCTACTGGGTGATCGGCACGGCGATCGGAGCCCTCGCGGGCTCGCTCACCCCCTACAGGATCGAAGGCCTCGACTTCGCCCTCACCGCCATGTTCCTCGTGCTGGCCGTGGAGCAGGTGCTCACGCTGAAGAGAGCCCTTCCCTTCCTCATCGCCGCCCTTTCCACCGTTGCCGCAAAACTCCTCGTAGGCGATCGGGGAACCATCATCGTCGGAATTCTCATAGCGATGGCAGGCCTTGTCGCGGCACGGAGAATGAAGGGAGAAGGAGGGGCCAATGCTCGGCATGGCTGAAGCCCTTCTCGCCGCTGTGGTGATGGCTCTGATCATCATCGCCTGCCGCGCCCTGCCCTTTCTTTTTTTCGCGGGCAGGGAACCTCCCGCCTGGCTGGGTTTCGTGGAAGCGTATATGCCGGCTATCGCCATGACGGTCCTGGCCGTTTCGTCTTTCACGTCGATCGACTGGAAAAAGCCCGCACAAGGTCTTGTCAGTCTGGTCGCCGGGCTCGCCGTCATCCTCCTGCATCTATGGAAGCGCAACGCCCTCATCAGCATCATGGGAGGCACTGTCCTCTACCTTCTGCTCAGCGCTCTCCCTCTTCCAATATGAGCTCGTCAGTGAATTGCGTTATAATCACTCCATGTTCTACAGGAACGCCTTGTAGCGCTTCTCCAGGTCTTTGATCAACTTGAACTCTATCGAATCGATCAGCGCTATCCAGCTTGCTTCGATAATGTCAGTGGAAACTCCCACCGTCGTCCATGTATCTTCCGCATCCGTACTCTCTATGAAGACTCTGACCACGGCCGCGGCGGCATGCTCGCTGTCGAGCACCCTCACCTTGTAGTCGGAGAGATGCATCCCCGCGAGATTGGGATAGAAGCGTTCAAGCGCCTTGCGCAAAGCCCTATCCAAAGCGTGAACGGGACCATTGCCTTCGGCGACGCTCAGCTCTTCCACCCCCTCCACTTCTATCTTGACTACAGCCTGGGCACAGCGCGTCGCATCATCCGTTGGCTGCTCGCCTATCGTCCTGTATTTCCCCAGGTGGAAGAAAGGCTTGTACTTGCCCGCCGCCTTCCTCATCAAAAGCTCAAGGCTGGCATCGGCTCCCTCGAACTGGTAGCCGAGCCGTTCCATTTCCTTCAGCCTGGAGAGAACCTCGGCGACGAGGGGGGAGTCCTTGGTCGCCGCTGAGTCGATCCGTCGCACCCTGTCGAGGATGACCGAACGGCCCCCCACCTCAGAAGCGAGGAAGCGCCGCTTGTTGCCCACAGCCTCAGGGTCAACGTGTTCGAAAGAGCGCGGATCCTTCGTAACCGCATCGATATGCATGCCGGCTTTATGGGCGAAAGCGTGTCGCCCGATGAAGGGCGTGCTCTCATCAAAGGTCAGGTTCGCGATCTCCGCCACGCATCGCGTAGTCTGCGAAAGAAGCGAGAGAGAATCCGGAGCGAGGCAATCGATGCCCATTTTGAGCCTTAGGTCAGCGATGATCGTAGAGAGGTTGGCGTTGCCGCAACGCTCGCCGAAGCCGGCGAGGCATCCCTGGATATGGCGAGCCCCGGCGCGGACGGCCGCCAGGGAATTGGCCACACCGAGTCCACCGTCGTTGTGCGCATGTACTCCAAGCCCCACGCCCGGCGAAAATTCGCGCGCCGCCGCGGCGGTGAGTTCGCTCACGCGCTCGGGCAGGCAACCTCCGTTGGTGTCGCATAGCACGATGCAGGAAGCACCACCTTCGACGGCCGCCGCGAGGCTCCGCATCGCGTATTCGGGATTCGCCGCGTAGCCGTCGAAAAAATGCTCCGCGTCATAGATGACCCTGCGGCCGTCAGCCGCGGCGAAGGCACAGGATTCGGTTATCATGGCCAGGTTTTCGCTCTGGCTGGCCTTGAGCACCGTCTTTACATGGAAGTCCCAGCTCTTGCCGAAAAGCACCACTGTTTCCGTTCCGACGCCGAGGAGACTTCGCAGTCCCTCGTCATCCGAAGCGCTGACCCCGACGCGACGCGTCGAGCCGAAGGCGGCGAGCTTCGCCTTTCCAAGGATGAGCCTCGAGGCCTCACGGAAAAACTCCAAGTCCTTGGGATTGGAACCGGGATTGCCGGCCTCTATGAAATCGATGCCCAGCGTGTCGAGGGCACGGACGATGCTTATCTTGTCCTGTATGGAAAAGCTGATGCCTTCCCCCTGAGCTCCGTCCCTCAGCGTCGAATCGAGTATCGTCACGCGCGTCGGTTGATTCTCCGCGACCATATGTCTATACCTCCGCCGACAATCCATCCTGGATCGTCGAATGTTTGGGTGAGTCTTTGCCGCCTTCGTACAGTAAAAGTACGAAAACGGCTAAATAATGGAGATGATAAGGGATCCGCGTTCGAGTGCGGAGAGTCCGGTGAGGGCAGGCTCAAGTATTCCGGAAAGTTTGGGATGCTCTATGAGGTTGTCGATGCTGTATCCATGACGGCTGAACAGGCCAGAAACGCGGCTCAGTACACCCGCGTTGATCTGAGCAATGACCGAAAGGACAGTACGACGCTCCATGGTCTCCCCGATTCAACAGTTTCCCCTTGCCTCCAGATGGCGTTCTCAGGGGTTGAGGGCTACCCTACACTGTCGCACGCTGGATGTCCAGATACAGAATGCGGAATTTTACCGGTTTTCTTCAAAATAGAAACGTAGTATCCCATAATTTTCGCAAGCCCTTTGACGCAGCTGGCATTGGAGCGTTTCGCGGCGGTTTTTCACCTTGACACATTCTTCGCCTTCAGGCTACTATCGGCTCACTGTTTGGGGGTGTAGCTCAGTTGGTAGAGCGCTTGAATGGCATTCAAGAGGTCAGGAGTTCAATTCTCCTCACCTCCACGAACGGAAAAGTTGCCTTATCTGAGGCAGCTTTTTTTATTTTTTCCCAATCGATATGTGGCCGACCTCTATAATTATCATCGCCGATATGC
>JBAQLW010000258.1:0-8145 GCA_049302175.1 Rectinemataceae bacterium | reverse complement strand
CAGGCGAGCGCATCGGTGAAGGTGGCCGACATAGCCTCGGGCCGTATCCTCTACGCGGCTGTGAAGTCGCGGCAGGCTGCAGCCGCCGATGAGATCTCGGCGAGAAGAAATGCCCTCAGGGAGCTGGGCTTCCAGGTTTTTGCCAAGGATATCGCCTCGAACCTTCCCTGATCCAGCTCAACTGCTGCTCCGAACCCTTCTAGAGCTTGAGCGTGAGGCCGACTCCCATCATGAGGCCGCCATAGCTGGGATCGCGCAGGATATAGAGCCTCGACAAGGAGGACCAGCCTTCCAGCCCAAAGTCCAGGAAAATTCGCGCATTTCTGCCGAAAAGATATGCCAATCGCCCGCCGAGCTGAAAGCCGATGTGGGAAAGCACGTCAGTGTCGGTATTGATCGTGCCTGAGGTGACATGGTAATAGGAAAGCCCTGCGGCAGCGCTTGGAGCGACCGAAAGCCTTCCCGCGTTCACGACATATTCAAGGCCCAAAAGCACATTGACGGGGAAAATACTCACCGTGTAGAAGCTCGAGATGAGGCCGAGTGGTATCTGTGCGGCCGCAAAAGGCCTCAGGGCATAGAAGCCGCGCGAGGCCGTGACGCGCAGACCTGGCAGCACTTGGGTTCCGAGGATGTGGAGGTAAAAATCCAGGTCGAGGCCCAGCCGGGGTATTTCCTGCAGCTGGGTATCCTTGGCCAGTTCCACCGATGCATAGAGAACCTGGCCCGAGGAAACTTCCCGCCCTACATCTTTGATCACGATGAGGCCGGCTTCCCTGGAGTCGTCGAATCCTTCCACGGAGCGCTTTTCCACGATAGCATACTCGTCACCCTTCATGATGCCCATGTTTGAACCCATCTGCAGCCGGGCCGTCGATCCGTTGACTGTCAGTATCCTTGTGCTGATCTGGAACTGTGGGATGCTTCGTATTTCGTACTGCAGCTGCATGGGAATTGAGGCGATTGCAGCGCTGATGGACTGGTATTCGTTGTTCGCATCCGATCCCGAGCTATTGAGTGTCTTGATGGCGAGGAGGGAGCCGCTTGCAGCTTCGATAAAACTGATGGTGGTCTTGATCTCCGTCCTGAACTTCAGGTTCTTCGAATCCCACCAGGAGTTGAACTCGACGACGACGGGGACGACGACGACAAAGGCTCCGACAAGCCTGTTGAACTCCTGTTCGGTGAGGAAGGCTTCGCCGAACTGGAATTTTTCCGGCAGGACAAAACCGGATTGTTTTGTCTGCCTCATTGTGGCGATAAACTGCTCGAGGCCGCCAGGGGAGAGCCTTTGGCTCATGCCGAGGATGGTGAACCGGCCAAGATTGGCAAACACTTTTTGAATCTCGCCATCGATCGAGCCCAAGGACTGGTATGGGAGGTTCCAGCCATAGTAGCCGAGGGCAAAAATGGCGATGTCCTGTTTTTCGCTGATTACGGGCTGGGCTGAAAGCGAGGCCGCCGCGACGACGATGAGTATACCAAGAGCGATTGCGCTTTTTTTCATCGGCTTTTCCCGCTTCCCCGTTTCCCTTCCATTCTACTACTCTATGCCTCCGGGCACAAATGCTTCTTTTTTATTTGCGCCGCCTCGAAGGCTATGCTAAGCTCGAGAAGCCCGATTCCGGCACACTTCGGCAGAAAGTCGGGACATCAGGAGGAACTGCATGAAAAGGATCACCTTCGCCGTACTCGCGCTTTTCATTGTATTCGGTACGGTATTCGCCGCTCCGAAAACCAAGGTCAAGATCGCCCTCATCGTGGAGTCCACGGTGGATGACAAAGGCTGGTGCCAGGCCATGCACGATGCCATCGTCAATGTGCAGAAAAAATACGGCGCTTCCCTCATTGAATACAGCTATACCGAGAAGATGAAGCCTGTGGACGCCGGCTCCGCGGCCCGCCAATACGTGGCCAAGGGTTTCGACATCGTCATCGGCCATGGCGCGCAGTACAAGAACCTCATTCTCGAGATGGCCGACGAATACCCCAAGACCACCTTCGCCTTCGGCACATCGGGTGAGATAGGTCCGAAGAACGTATTCACCTATATGCCCGAAAGCGAAGAGACAGGCTACATCAACGGCGTTATCGCCGGCCTCGTGACAAAGACTAACATCCTCGGCCTCGTCGGCCCGGTCGACGGCGGCGACGCGGCGCGTTTCAACAGGGGCTTCGTCCTCGGCGTGAGGGCTTCCAACCCGAAAGCCCAAGTCCAGGTAGCCTACACGGGCAGCTTCGGCGATTTCGTGAAAGCAGCCGAACTCGCCCATACCCAGGTGAAAGCCGGCGCCGATGTGCTTACCGGATCGGCTCAGCAGGCCCTCGGAGCCTTGCGCGCCGTGGCCGAGTACAAAGACAAGAATATTTGGTGGGTGGGGCAGGATACGGCACAGCTCGGGATAGCCGAGAGCTACAAGGTCATTGCCGCGGCCAGCTATGCCTATGAAGCCGTCGTCGAGATACTCATCGACAAGAGACAGTCCGGCGTTCTGGGCGGAGAAAGCATCCCCATGAACTTCGCCAATGGCGGCTTTATCTACAAATTCAATGACAAGGTGGGGGCAGTCCTGACGGCCGATGTGCGTAAAGCGGCCGAAAAGGCCAAGGCCGACATCACGGCCCGCAGCCTCATCGTTCCCTGGAAGGATGTAAAATAAGATTCCGGAGAATGATCCCTGGGCGATGGCTTGGATTCGCCGTCCGGGGATCATTCAAGTCCCTATCGGGAAGGTTCATGCACGCGATGAGCGACCTCAATGAAAAAATCCGGAGCCTCACGATCAAGGGAATGACAAAGCGTTTTCCCGGCGTGCTCGCCTGCGATTCGATCGACCTCGAAGTCGGCGAGAACGAGATCCTCGCCCTTGTGGGCGAAAACGGCGCCGGCAAAACCACCCTCATGAATATTCTCATGGGTCTCTACACGCCCGACGAAGGCAGTATCTCAATCAATGGCCAGAAGCAGCAGTTTCGAAGCCCTGTCGACGCATTCAAGGCCGGTATCGGCATGGTGCATCAGCACTTCATGCTGGTGCCCAACATGACGGTGGCTGAAAATGTCGCTCTTGGGGCTCCCGAATTCCAGAAGGCCTTCCGCATCGATCTCGCCGGGGCAAAGAAACGCATCGCCGAGATCTCTGAGCGTTACGCCCTGCCAGTCCAGCCCGACGCCTATATCTGGCAGCTGTCCGTCGGCGAGCAGCAGCGCGTCGAGCTCATTAAAACCCTCTGTTTTGGCGCCCGTTTCCTCATCCTGGACGAGCCCACCAGCGCCCTCACCCCCCAGGAGACGGACGAACTCATCGGCCTCCTGGGCAGGATGTCCTCGGATATGTCTATTATATTTATCAGCCACAAGCTGGCCGAAGTGACGGCATTATCGGACAAAGTGGCCATATTACGACAGGGCAAGGTTGTGTTTCGCGGCAGGACATCGGACCAGACAGCCTCGCAGTTGGCGGCGCTGATGACGGGCCATGAGGTCAATCTTCCTCGTAATGAGTGCGTCGACGGCTGCGGCGAGGAAAGGCTGGCGATCAAGGGTCTGAAGGTTCGATCCGACAGGGGCTTTCTCGCCTTGGACGGACTCAGCCTTTCAATCCGCGCAGGCGAAATACTTGGCCTCGCCGGCGTGTCCGGCAACGGGCAAAAAGAGCTCGCCGATGCGATTGCGGGATTGCGAAAGGTGGAGGAGGGGAGTATCGTCCTTGCCGGCGCCGATCTGGCCGGAAAAAGCCCGCGCGAGATCATCGGCGCCGGCCTGGGGTACATCCCCGAAGACCGGCATCATGAGGGCATCGTGCCCTCTTTTTCCGTCTCTGAAAACTTCATACTCAAGGATTTCGCCTCGCCCGGTTTTTCGAAGGGGATATTCCTGAAGCTGGCAGCGGCCGAGACCAACGCAGAGAGGCTGAAATCCGGCTACGACATCCGCTGCCCTTCGGTCAAGACAGCCGCGGGCTCCCTCTCGGGAGGCAATATCCAGAAGGTGATCCTCGCGAGGGAACTTGCGCGGTCCCCCAAGGCGCTTGTGGCGGTCTATCCCACCCGCGGCCTCGATATGGGAGCCGAGGAATTCATCCACTCCCGCCTCCTCGACCTGCGGATGCAGGGGACTGCCATTCTTCTGATTTCTGAGGAATTGGACGAGCTCATGAACCTCTGCGACAAGATAGCAGTCATTTACAAGGGCAAGATTCTCGAAGTGCTGACGGGCAAGGACGCGACCAGGCGAAAACTTGGCCTGCTGATGGCCGGACTGAAGGAAGGGACAACGAAGGCGGAAGAGCCCGAAGGAGAGGCGCCGGATGCGGCTGCCTTGAATGTTGAGGCGGACGAATGAAGAAATCCTGGCAGTTCATTTACACCGCGCTCGTAGCTGTCGCCGCCGCGGTAGCCGCGATAGGCATTGGAGCTATCGTCCTCCTTATCCTCGGCGCCGATGTTTTCGCCGTCTACAAGGTCATTCTCACCGAACCCTTGAAGGACATGTTCGGGATAACCGAAATTTTTGTGCGTGCCGTGCCCCTTATCCTCGTTGCCCTGGGCATCGCCATCGCCTTCAGGGCAGGTATTCTCAACATCGGCGCCGAGGGACAGATTCAGATGGGCATCGTCGCCGCGGCGGCCGTCGCCATAGCGCTTCCCGACGCTCCTTCGTACATCGCCCTTCCTCTCACCCTCATCGCTGGAGCCCTGGGCGGCGGCATCTGGGGTTCAATAGCCGGATGGCTCAAGGCCAGGCTCGGCGTCAATGAAATCCTCTCCACCGTCATGCTCAATTACATCGCCGCCCAGTTCTATGGATTTCTTCTCCGCGGTCCGATGATCGACCCGGCCGAGCTGCAGATGGGCTCGGGCACGCCCCAGTCGGTGCGCCTGCCTAAGACAGCCTGGATCGGGAGAATGCTGCAGGGCACGCGGCTCCATTGGGGCATCGCGATAGCCCTCGTCCTTGCCGTTGTCGTCTACATTCTCCTCTGGCGCACAACCTGGGGGTACAAGATGAGGGCGGCCGGCGCGGAGGCGAAGGCCGCCCGCTACGGCGGCATCAAGGTGGAATCCTGCCTCCTCGCTGCCATGATCCTCTCCGGAGCCTTTGCCGGCCTCGCAGGCGCCGTCGAAGTGACGGCTGTCCACAGGCGGGCAATCGAGGGCATCTCCTCGGGCTATGGCTTTTCGGGCATTGTCGTCGCCCTCTTCGGCGGACTCCATCCCGCAGGTATCATCCCCTCGGCCTTTTTCTTCGGTCTCCTTCTCATCGGTGCCGACATGACCCAGCGCACCATGTCCGTTCCGGCCAACATGGTTCTCGTCCTCCAGGGAGCCGTGATACTGTCAATCATCTCGGCCAAGATGTTCATCAACGATCCCTATGCCCGCGACAAGTTCACACGCTGGGCTGGGAAGCTGTTCCGGCGCAGGGCTGCGCGCGAAGGCGAGGCGAAGCGATGAGCATCACCACCATCATCCTGAATATCCTCTCCATCGGCGTGCCTTTCTCGGTCGCCCTCCTCCTCGCCGCTCTCGGCGAGATGTACAACCAGAGGGCTGGCATCTTCAACCTTGGCTGCGAGGGCATCATGTCCATGGGAGCCTTCATCGCCTTCCTGCCCGCCTACTACCTGCAGAAGACAGCCCTCGCTGGCCAGGCCAATCTCATCGGCATCGTCGCGGCGGGCGGCACAGGTCTTCTCCTTGGCCTCCTTTTCGCCCTCGTCACGGTAACCTTCAAGGCACCCCAGGGCATCGCCGGCATTGGCCTGCAGATGTTAGGCTGGGGTACCGCCGGCACCCTCTTCAGATTCTTCGTCGGGGGCGTCACGGGCATCCCTGGCCTTTCTTCCCTGCCCATCCCCCTCCTTTCGGAGATACCCTTTATCGGCCCGATTCTCTTCAATATGAACCTTCTGGCCTATATCGCCTTCCTCCTCGTCCCGGCAAGCGCCTATGTCCTATTCAGGACGCCCTGGGGGCTCAAGGTGAGGGCTGTGGGCACCTATCCCCGCGCCGCCGACGCGATGGGCGTCGCCGTAAACCGCGTGCGCTACCAGGCTCTCGCCGTCGGCGGCATGTTCGCGGGTCTCGCCGGCGCCTACCTCTCCCTGGGCCAAGCTAAAATGTTCGCCGACGACATCGTCGCCGGCCGGGGCTTCATCGCCGTCGCTCTCGTCTATTTCGGCCGCTGGCATCCTCTGTGGATCCTCGCCGGCAGTCTTCTTTTCAGCATAGCCCAGTCACTCCAGCTGACCATACAGGTGCTCGGCATCAATTTCCCATACGAGTTCGCCGTCATGCTCCCCGATGTGCTTGTCATCGTGGTTCTGGCCTTTGCCCGGAATTCGGCAATCCGAGGTCCTACCGAGCTGGGCAAGCCCTACCACAGGGAGAAGAGAATATAACCCCCTGGAGAGAGGGGTACTTTCTCCCTCCTGGTTCGGGCAATATTTTCCCAATTCATACGGAAATTTCCAGGCGGAAAAGCCCATGGCGCTCAGGGAATGCTCGGCATGAGAGGAAAACCGCTTTCGATTCAGGTGTAAACCCTCAGTTTTATTGCATTTCTGTCTATAATGATGAGTAATTACGAATATAGAATAATTGGCATGGTACTTGCATTAATATGTACGCTATCGTTCTCAAGGAGGAACTATGACGACGAAAAGCGCGCTGTTAAAGAAGAAAAGCGCAAAAAACATCAGACATATCGTGCAGGCGGCATTTTTCGTGCTCGTTGCGGTGACGTCGACAGCCGGAGCCCTGGCGGAGAAGGGCATTGCCATACCCTTCATCCCCGAAGCTTCTCTCCATGCCATCTGTCCTTTTGGCGGAGTGGTTTCGTTCTGGCAGCTTTTGAATTTCGGCACTCTCGTGAAGAAGGTCCATCAATCATCGGTCGTTCTCGCCGTCCTGGGCATCTTCCTTGCCCTGCTCTTCGGACCCGTCATCTGCGGCTGGGTGTGCCCCTTCGGCACCTTCCAGGAATGGATAGGAAAGCTCGGAAAGAAGCTCTTCGGGAAAAAGTACAACAATTTCGTGCCAGGCAAGCTGGACAAGGTACTGCGCTACCTCCGCTATCTCGTCCTCGCCTGGGTGAGCTATATGACTATCATATCGGGAAAGCTGATATTCCAGGACTACGATCCCTACTACGCCCTCTTCAATTTCTGGTCGAGCGAAGTGGCGGTGACAGGCTTCATCGCACTCGGACTCGTCATCGTCCTCTCCCTTTTTGTCGAAAGACCCTTCTGCAAGTACGCCTGCCCCTATGGCGCATTCCAGGGCATCTTCAACCTTTTCAGAATTTTCGGGATCAGGCGCAACGCTCCCACCTGCATCTCCTGCAATAAATGCAGCAAAGCCTGCCCAATGAATATCGATGTCTCGACTTCGAAAGTTGTGCGCGACCATCAGTGCATTTCCTGCCTTGAATGCACGAGCGACGCCGTCTGCCCCGTGCCGGCCACGGTCGACATGCTGGCCCTTCCTGGCAGGGTCAAAGACAGCTTCACCAAGCCAGCTCCCAAGGGTCGGCGTGGTGATGCCCCGGCCGCCGCGGACAAGGAATAAGGGAGGCGAAGAATGAAACTGACCATTAAATCGATGACGATCATCGTTGTAGGTACCTTTATCATCGGAATCGCGGGCGCTGCCCTTCTGGGCTTTTGGCAGACGACAAGCACCAAGCAGCCGGTCACGATAAAGGAGGGGGAATTCGCCGGTTTGCCGAATCCCTCCGACATCAGGGGTTCCTATACCTGGGCCGATGTGGCCAAAGCCTTTAACTTTGACGTGAAACTCATCCTTCTGGGATTCGGCGCTACCGTGGAAACCGAAAAAGTGAATACGCTGGAAGCGATTTACGGCGAGGCTGGCCTGCCCGAGGGTACAGAAATCGGGACCGATTCCGTGCGCCTCTTCGTGAGCTTCCTGACGGGCTTGCCCTACGCTCCGGAGGAGGGAACGATCCTGCCGGCTTCAACCATTCCTGTCCTCCGCGAGAATGGAAAAGCCGATCCCACACTGATCGATGAGGCTGCCGCGAAAACTTTCGATACTTCCGCGATGCAGGTTCCTGCCGCGGCTCCCGCGCCTGCCGCCGCGGCTCCCGCGCCTGCCGCCGCGGCTCCCGCGCCCCAGCCC
>JBAQLW010000257.1:0-2678 GCA_049302175.1 Rectinemataceae bacterium | reverse complement strand
GCCGGCGGAAAATCTCCAAACTTCCAGCAAGGTAGTTTCTCAGGCGCCCAGTTTGTTCACAAGCTTCTGCATCCTGGATTTCTTGCGCGCCGCAGCGTTCTTCTTGACGATACCCTTGCGTGCCGCGGTATCGATGCGCTTGACCATATCGAGGAGCGCTTCCTTGGCGATGGTCGTGTCTTTCTTTTCCGAAGCCGCTACCACTTTCTTGGCGGCTGTTCGTATCGCGCTCTTTACGCCCTTGTTCCTGATGCGGCGTTTCTCATCCTGTCGCATTCTTTTCTCGGCAGACAGATTCTTCGTGCTCAAAGGGAGTCCTCCCGGAATGGTTTCCGATTCATTACGAACCGGCTTAGCCAGATAATTCGACTAGGAAAATTAGCAGAGAGAGACGATAATGTCAAGACAGCAATTGACGTCAAGGTCGCAATCTGATTAAATGGGATAAAGAATTAGCGGGTTTTTAGAGAAAACAACAGTGAATAGTATAATCATAGCCGTCATACTGACCGCCTACACGTTTTGGGAGATACAGCTGCTTTCCTTTATAATTTTCGCTCCCCCCAAGGCGGCCAAGCGTAAGGCACTCATTCTGGAAGACAAAGCCATTGGAATCATCTTTGCGATGTTCCGTACCTACAGGGGTTTTCGCGTCCGGTTCGAAAATCTGCTAAAGGAAAGCCTGCCCGAGCGTTTTATTGTCGTATCCAACCACCAGAGCCTTCTGGATATTCCTATCATCATGCACTTCCTGCCGAAAGGACGGAGAGCCCGCTTCGTGGCCAAGCAGGAACTGGCATGGGGGATTCCCTTCATCTCACTTCTTCTGCGCAGTTCGGGGCATTGCCTCGTCAGACGGAAGGGGGATGCCCTCCAGGCGGTGAGAAGCGTGGGCGCCATGTCCAGGCGATGCAAGAAGGAAGGGACGATTCCCGCTATCTTTCCGGAGGGGACGCGCTCAAGGACGGGGGAACTTGGCATATTTCGTTCAGCCGGCTATAGGAAAATACTGGAGGGTGAGCCTTTACCCGTGCTCGTGGTGGCAGTGGAAGGCGGATGGAAGGTGGCGAAACTTGGGGATTTTTTCAAGCGATTCGGGAAAACGCCGTATTCCGCTCGATTTCTGGCGCTTCTTCCCGCGCCGAGGAACAAGAAGGAGGCCTTGGCGTCCCTGGAAAAATCGCGTGATCTGATTGAGAAATCGCTGGAAATGGAGAGGGGGAAGGCTGCCCCCAAGGCTTACGGCTACAGCTGATCAGGGGCTTACTTCGGGGATTGGAAGCGAATCAGTTGAAATCGCTGGGTTTGCGCTCGATGCGTTTGCATTTTTCGCATTCGGCAATGTTCTTCACTTTACCGTTCTCGAAAATCGTCTTCATTTTAACTTCGCCGCCGCAGGGGCAGTAGAAGTGGTGCGTGCTGCTGGACGTACGAGCGTTCTTCGATACCTGTGCCATTACAATCTCCTTGAAAATACGAGATACAATATACGCTTGGCAGGCACAATGTCAACCTTGCATAAAAAGACCGCCGGGTAAGGAGGAATACCCGGCGGCCAACGCAAAAGAAGGTGCATGAAGAGCGTATCGCTGTCGTCCTGCACTGTTAAAAATAACGCATAATCCGAAAAGTTACCAATGAATTAGGAAAATATTTAATTTTTTCCAGACTTTTCCAAGCGCGCCAAAAAACCTGATGTTTCTTAATCCTTGATGCTTGACAACCCCAGTCTTGAAATCCCTCGCGGCATAGCCGATTCCAATCTCCTTCTGGTGGCTTTGCTTGAGTTCATCCCAGTGCTGGACGATGTAGAGGTAAAGGTCGGCGTCTGTCCTGCCCGGAAAGAGGGAAAGTATTTTCTCTTCCTTCACCGCGAGAACGATGGGCGAATATACGTTCTCATGCCAGGAGAGCATGGCGACCGACAATTCAATCTCTCGTGATTCCTCCTGATTGAGAAAATACTTATGCACGGCGATATGCTCCCTGATCGTGTCGTAGCGGCCGGGCTCGGAAAAAGTGAGGTCGTCTTTGCCCGTTGTCTGGACATACTCAGTCTCGCTGTAAAAATGGTTTTTTTCGTAACTGATGATAGCCTGCTTCAGCTCCTCCAAGCCCATGTCGGGCTCGACGCGAATTTTTGTCTGCAGAGAAACAACCTCGGCATCGATCTCCACCTGTCCAAGCGAGCGGGCGACCGAGACCCTGTGGTTGCCGTCACGAACAAAATAGACGCCTCCCATCTCATAGAGCCTGACTGGCGGCAGATTGGTCTCGTTATAGTGGGTTTTATCGATGCTCACCCATCGCTGCCGAAGGTATTCCTTGCGAGGCAGGAAATGCCTATTGAAATCCCTGTAGCGTCCTTCGCTTCCGACGATCTTGTCGAGGGGAACTGCGGAGAGGCCAGCATAGGTTTCCCCTCCAGGTTGCAGGAGTTTTTTTGCCGCGTCGAATGGAAGAAGCTCTTCCCGCGAGGGCGTGAATACATTGGAAAGCCTTGAAAGCAAGGCTCTCGTCTGCGCCTTCTGGAAGTCGTGTTCGGCCGCGTCGTCGAAAAGAGAATTCGCCATCATTTCTCCATTTCCAGGGTGAGCACCCTGTGCCCATAGACATTGACGATGGCTGTCCCGCGATGGAGTTCTTCCCTGCCTTCCCTATTGTCGTAGATATGAACG
>JBAQLW010000256.1:0-1596 GCA_049302175.1 Rectinemataceae bacterium | reverse complement strand
CGATCAGGTCGTTCACATAGGTGAGATAGTAGGTGAGGAAGGCGGCGACCTGGGGCTTTTCCTGGATGATCCGCGCGTCGGAGTAGAGAAAGAGAGGGCGGGAAAGGGGATAGGTCCCCGCGTCCACCGTCTCGCCCGAGGGCGCGATCGAATTGACCGCGAGCGCCTTGAGTTTGCCCCTGTTTTCGACGTAGTAGGCGAATCCGAAGTATCCCACCGCGTATTCATCGCCAGCCACCCCCTGCACGAGGACGTTGTCATCCTCGGAGAGCTGGAGATTTTTGGCGCTGAGGAGTGGTTCCTTCTTGGTCTTGAACACATGCTCGACGAAGTAGTCGAAGGTGCCCGAATCGGTGCCGGGCGAGAAGCGTTTCACTTCCTTCCTGGGCCAAGTTGGACGGACGTCGGACCAGTAGGTCGCCGTCGAGAAGAGAAGTCCCAACTCCTCGACGGTTATATCCTTCGCGAAGCTATTCTTCGAACTCACGACGACGGCCAAGGCATCTGTTCCTACGCGGAACTCGATGGGTGTCCTTGGGGTCGCGAGCTTCGCGGCTGAATCTTTCTCACTCGACTTGATAGCACGGGAAGCGTTGGCGATATCGGTCTCGCCCGCCTTGGCCCAGCGCTCGAAGCCGGCGCCCGATCCTATGGAGTCGATCGTCACCTGACCGGCGAAGCCTTCCTTGGCGAAGCGCTCGGCGATGGCTTCCGAAAGCGGGAATACCGTCGACGAACCCGCGGTGATGATCGAGCCCGTCGCTTTCGCCGGATTGACGCCGGGCAGGATTTTGTCCTTGTCGTCGGAAATGGAATCGACCCAGGCGAATTTGCCCTGGGCGAAAACAGCCATGGTCAGGAGCGCGAGCAGTGAAGCTAGCAGTCTTTTCTTCATCGTTTCCTCCGGTATCGATAGTGCGCCAGGTTCTGGATTTTTTTCCTTGTCCAGCCTGACATGAACAAAACTAGAGGAAGATCGTGAGATTATTGGTAAGTGAGCGTTAAAAATGCGTTAAATAGCTTATTCGAGAATGATCGAGAACGCCGAATATAGCAGAAGCGCTGCCGGCCGCCGAGGAAATGTTGTTGGAGCCTGGGGTGAAGGTTGTTATGATTATATAGGTGATGAGGGGAATAAGCTCGGACCTCATTCCCCCTCCTCGCGCGGCGTCATGATGCCCCATTATAGAGTAAAAAGGCGCTCCGCAACTATCCGCCGTGGGGCGCCCGATCAACCTGTGTATATCGAATCTACGATTTTACCTCGTATAGATGTTAAATAACGATTCCCCGTCTTTCAACACTATATAAACCTGCGATTTTTACCTTTTGTAGCACTCAAGACACATGTGATAGCCATACTGCGCGTGTGCTACCCGGGGGTACCTTACGGTAGGATCGATCACTATTACGAGACAAGCTGGATCAGTACCCTCTTGCCCGGCATCAGAAAGTTACGTTTCAGGTAATGTGTGGCGTGCTGTGCCTTACAGCGATCAAGATCCTGCAGTTCTTTATCGCTCCATCGCTTGCTAAAAGCGCATAACGTCCACCCGATATCGGTGAAAAGGTAGGGGCAGTCTCTCTTCATGGCGA
>JBAQLW010000255.1:0-2317 GCA_049302175.1 Rectinemataceae bacterium | reverse complement strand
TTCTGGCTCTGATCATCTCGGCGGCATACACCCTCATCTGTCTCTTTCTGGCTGAGCCTCTCATAGGCTTGATGCTCGGAGGGAACGTCCAGGTCGATGACGGTAGCGGCCGCCTTCCTCCTCATGGTGAAGGCAAGAAAACCCGGATGGGCAATCAAAGCCACGGCGCTTTTCAGGATAAACAAAAACCTCTTCAGGGAAATTCTTTCAAAATCAGGGATGATGCTCTTCTCCGAAACAGCCTGGGTCGTGTCCGAGACAGTGATAGTGGCAATCTACAATGGGAGGGGCGGGGCTGAGACGGTGGCCGGCATGGCGGCGGGCTTCACGATCGCCAATCTCATCTTTTTGGTCTTTCCCGCCATCCACACCTCTGGGGACCTGTGGCCATTTACGGCCTGGCCAAACTCTCGGATTTTCCCAAGGCCGGCGTTGCCGTATGGTGGCTGCGAAAAGAGCATTGGGTGAAGAATCTCGCTGCCCAGAGCCGCGATAGAGGCGACCAGAAATCGCATTGACATATCCCGAAGAGCGGATGATAGTTGGGTAGATAATCTTCTATTAATCGAGGAGGAAGGAATGAAGAGACTGATGGCATTGCTTGTTCTGCTCATTGTCGGACTATCGTTTTCGTTCTCGCAGACTCCGGTGAATATATACGGACGAGGAGCCCAGGGGGAAAACGGCGTCGTTGCCGCCGCCAAACCAGAAGCATCCGAAGTAGGCCTTGAAATTCTTAAAAAAGGCGGCAACGCCGTCGACGCGGCTATAGCCACGGCCTTTGCACTGCACGTCCTCGAACCCAACGCATCGGGCATCGGCGGCGGCGGCTTCATGATCATCAAGATGGCGAACATGGCCAAGGCGGTCGTCGTCGACTTCCGCGAAACTGCCCCCCTGGCGTCCACCCCGACGATGTATCTCGGCGCCGATGGCAAGGTTGTTCCCAAGTCTACCTATGAGGGCGGTCTCTCCGTCGGCGTGCCCGGCGAGGTGAAAGGCCTTCTCTATGCCCTGGAAAACTATGGCTCGGGCAAGCTTTCGCGGATGGATATTGTACAGCCGGCTATCTCCTGGGCGCTGAAGGGCGTTCCCGTCACCGTAAACCTGGCACAGATCATAAAGGACAACTATGAAAAGCTGGTGAAGTACGAGGAAGGAGCGAAGATCTACCTTGATGACGGACTTCCCTATGAAATCGGCGACAGTTTCCAGAACCTGGATTACGCCAATACCTTGGCCAAGGTAGGCATCTATGGCGAAGACGCCATCTACAAGGGCGAGATCGCAGAAGCCATTGTCAAGGAAGTGCAGAAACGCGGTGGCATCCTCTCGATGGAAGACCTGGCCAGGTACGAGATCAAGATCCGCGAACCAGTGCAGGGAACCTACCGCGGCTACACCATCATTTCGATCCCGCCTGCCTCTTCGGGCGGGACCCACCTCATCCAGATGCTCAACATCATGGAGAATTTCGACGTCGCCAAGACGGTGCAGGGTTCGGCGGCCAATGCCCATCTCTGGGCTGAAACCCTCAAGATGACCTTCGCCGACCGCTCCAAATACATGGCCGACACCGATTTCGTGAAAGTGCCCCTGGCAGGCCTTGCCTCGAAAGACTACGCGAAAACCCTCGCCGCTAAGATCGATACCGCCACGCCCATGGCCTCGGGGACGGCGGGCGATCCTTCGAAGTACGAATCCGGTTCCACCACCAGCCTCTCCGTCATGGACAAGGAAGGCAACATGGTGAACATCACCAAGACGATCAACTATTTCTTCGGTTCCGGTGTCGTGGTTCCCGGCACGGGCATCATCATGAACGACGAGATGGACGACTTTGTCCCGACGCCCGGGTCGGTCAACTCGGTTGAGCCGGGCAAGCGCCCCCTCTCCAGCATCAGCCCAACCCTTGTTCTCGATAGGCAGGGGAGGTCATTTATGACCCTCGGTTCTCCGGGGGCGACGCGCATTTTCCCGACCATTGCCCAGGTGATTTCCAACGTCATAGATTTCGGCATGCCCATCCAGGATGCCATCAATGCCCCGAGGGTCTTCCAGATGGCATCGGGTGCGCTCAACCTCGAAGGGCGCTATTCGATCAACGCCTATGAAGCGCTGAAGAAACTTGGGCATACCGTCAACGTGCGTGGCGACTGGGACGCCTATTTCGGCGGCGTGCACGCGGTGCTCTACGATTATAATACCGGCATGCTGTACGGCGGTGCCGATCCCCGACGCGACGGACAGGCGGCAGCCTTCTAGGAACGCTCGGCAGGACTTGCTAGGCAGCTCATGGGGTGCCGCCCTTCAGTGC
>JBAQLW010000254.1:0-2758 GCA_049302175.1 Rectinemataceae bacterium | reverse complement strand
CCGTCATGGCGGCCTGGGGAGCCAATCACGGCGCCATCTCCTACGGACACATAGGCGCCGACCTCATCACCCTCGCTTCGATGCTGCGCATTCCCGTCTGCATGCACAACGTCTCCGAGGACAGGATCTTCAGGCCGAGCTACTGGAAAGCCTTCGGCATGGATCCTGAAGGCTCGGACTACAGGGCCTGCGCCGCGCTGGGGCCGCTGTACAAATAGCGCGTGCCGAAAGTTTTTTTGAAAAACATCGATATGTTTTTCAAGGGCGCTTAAGCAGATTCATGCCCTCTTCCTGGCATCGTGGAACCTCGTTATGCCGGTGTCCTGTTTACTACAACACTGCGGGTACGTCATAACGAGGTTTCCTCGTTGTGTTCTGGCCTGTTTCCCCGAGCATACAGTGCGAAATCAGGAGACGGGCTCAAGGTATCCGCGGACGAACTCTTGGGACTGAAAGATAGTGATGCGCTGATGACCCCTGCCATAACGAAAGGCAATCCTCAAGACGCCGAACGACCTTATCCGGGCAAATGGGTTACAATAGCCTCTTGTCAAATCGAATCTTTTTTGGTACACTCTTTTCATGGAGCCGCAGAAAAAGATCCATGTCGTATTCTATAGGACGGCGATTGGCAACGAACCGGTCAGAGAGTGGCTCAAGACGCTTCCTTCCGCTGACAAAAAATCGATCGGCAAGGATATCAAGGCTGTCGAACTTAATTGGCCCATCGGGATTCCACTCGTCCGTAAACTCGACAGTAATTTGTGGGAAGTCCGTTCAAAGCTTCTGGGTCGTATCTCGCGGGTTTTCTTTACGGTGTGGGAGGACTTCATGGTCCTTCTTCACGGCTTCATCAAAAAATCGCAGAAGACGCCAAAGGATGAATTGGAGCTTGCGCGGAAGCGGCGCAATGATGTCTACCGAGGAGGTATTGGATCATGAAGAATAATGCAATCGGTTCGTCCTTCGATGATTTCCTCACGGAAGAGGGTATCTCCGAAGATGTCGAGAACGGTGCCGTCAAGAAACTGATCGCATGGCAGCTTAAACAAGCTCTCGAATCCGAGCACATCACCAAGACAGAACTCGCCCTACGCCTCGAGACATCCCGTGCCGCCGTCGGACGTCTTCTCGATCCTGACAACGATTCGGTCACGCTTCAGACGCTCAAACGAGCTGCTTCCGTCATAGGCAAAAAGCTCAAGCTCGAACTCGTATAGCGGCGTTGGACACAATCAGGCTTTGAGTCGTTTCTCGTCCCCCGCTTCGCGAACTGAGGTGAAGATGTTGCGTGCGCTGCAGGCTGAATTCGGCATGACGAGGGCTGCCTCCAATTTCTTCAGTTCGTCATTGGTCATCTAAATTGGCGCCTCATTCCGCCAAACGGTAAATCTTCTCGATGTCGGCGCTCCTCAGCTTGACGAACTGGCCGACGGTGTGAGCGTCGCCGGCGGTGCACTTGCGCGCCATCTCGGCGGAGCGATCGAGGCCAATGCCGAGGCCGCCAAGCCTGACGGCCATGCCCAGGCTCTTCCAGAAGTCCCCGAGGCGGGCGATGCCCTCGCGGGCCACCGCTTCCTGGTTGAAGTAGTCGGGTTCGACGCCCCAGACGCGGACGGCGAACTGGGCGAAACGGGCCAGGTCGTGCGAAAGATTGTATTTCATCCAGGCAGGGAAGATGACGGCGAGCCCCGCCCCGTGGGCGATGTCGTAGATGCCGGAGAGCTCGTGCTCGATGTCGTGGGAAGCCCAGTCGCCGACGCGGCCGCGGTCGAGAAGGTTGTTGTGGGCGATGGAGCCGGCCCACATGACCTCGGCCCAGGCGTCGTAGTCGGTGGCGTTCGCGAGGACGTGGGGAGCGACGGCGATCACGGTGCGCAGGGTGGCCTCGATGAGGCGGTCGGTGAACTCGACATGGGTGACGTTGGTGAAGTAGCGCTCCATGAGGTGGGCCATGATGTCGGCCACGCCGTTCGCCACCTGGTTGGCGGGCAGTGTGAAGGCGAGCTCGGGGTTCAGTGCTGAGACGCGGGGATAGAGGCAGTCGGCGTTGACGGCGCGCTTGAGGGCGCCATCCTCGTTCGTGATCACGCTTCCAGGACTCGATTCGCTTCCGGCGGCGGGGATGGTGAGGACAGTGCCGATGGGCAGAGCTTTTTCGGGGCTAGGGGCAGCGCCGGTGTAGAAGTCCCAGACGTCGCCGCTGTAATGGAAGCCTGCGGCGATGGCCTTGGCCGAATCGATGACGGAGCCGCCGCCCACGGCCAGCACGAAGCCGACCCTTTCTGCCCTGCAGAGGGCGATACCCTTGCGGACGAGGCTGACGACGGGGTTCGGCTTGACGCCGCCCAGTTCGACCCATTCGACGCCCGCGGCCTTGAGCGAGGCGCGGACGCGGCCTAAAAGCCCCGATTTCTCGGCGCTCGATCCCCCGAAATGGAGGAGGGCTTTCTTCGAGTAAAGGGCGACTTCGGCGCCAATCTGGCTTTCCATGCCGCTGCCGAACAGTATTTTGGTGGGAAGCTGGAATACGAAATTATCCATGGTTTTCTCCTGTCGCGCCGGTTTTAAGGAACCGGCCGTAATGTCTTATAATACCCCATGGAATCGGCCTTGTCTTGACACCCGCCGCGAGCGGCGGCTATTGTTTTTTTGAGCAAGGAAGTCCAATGGCCGCAAAATTTCTCGTCGTATGCCTCAACCCAGTGATCCAAAAGACCCTTGTGTTCGACGGACTCGAACTGGACCAGGTCAACAG